>CAZJYH010000488.1:0-4212 GCA_964549365.1 uncultured Alphaproteobacteria bacterium | reverse complement strand
CACGTCGATATGCTCGTTCGAGAGCTCGCGCACGATCGAATGAACGCGAACGCCCTTCATGCCGATGCAGGCGCCCGCGGGGTCCACCCACTCGTCGTGCGACCAGACCGCCACCTTCGCGCGCTCGCCCGGTTCGCGGGCGATCCCCTTGATCTCGATGATGCCGTCGTAGATCTCCGGGATCTCGATCTCGAAGAGCCGATGCAGAAACATGGGATCGCTGCGGGAGATCACGATCTCCGGCTGCGAGGCGGTCCCCTCATCGGAGCGCACCTCCTTCAGCAGCGCCTTCAGCGTCTCCCCCTTCTTGTAGCGTTCGCGCCAGATCTGCTCGTTGCGCGGCATGCGCAACTCCACCTTGTTGTGCATCACATACACGTCGTTGCGCCGTACCTGATACACCTCGCCCACGATGATCTCGCCCACCTTCTGCGAGTACTCGGCAACGATGTTGTCCTTCTCCACCTCGCGCACGCGCTGGCTCAGCGTCTGCGCGGCCATCGACACCATGCGGCGGCCAAAGTTCTCCGAGAGATTCTCCAGGTTCAACTCGGTGAGGGCCTCGTCGCCGATCTGATACTCCTCCCCCCCCTCGTTGGCCTCCTCGAGTGATACCTGAGTGTTCGGGTCCTCTACAAGCTCCACCACTTCGCGCAGGAGGTAGATTTCGATATCACCCTTATCCATGTTCACGATGATGTCGAAGTTCGCCTCGAGACCATACTTCTTGCGGACCATCTGCGAGAACGTGTCCTCGATGATCCCCTGCAGCAGATCGCGATCGATGTTCTTCTGACGCGCCATCTCGGCGAACGCGTCGATGATCATCTGTTTGTTGGCGGTTGACTTTGCGGATTTGCGCTTCGCCATAGCTGTACCTAGATGTAGAGAGAACTTGAAATCGTAGTAACGGATCGGCTTCGCCAGGAACCGACGTCGGAGCACCGGCCTCGGAGCACCGGCGCCGGTCCGTGATCAGAACCGCGGCTCCACAACCGCGCGAACGACGCTTCGAAGCGGCACGACGATCGGCTCGACGGCCTTGCGTGCCCCCTTCTTGTGCGGCGTCAGCACCAAATCCTCACCGTTCAGATCGACAAGCTCGTAAAGATCGGTAGTGCGGGTACCGGATTCGGCTTCGATCGTGGCCTTCAACAGGCGGCCGACGTTCTTGCGGTATTGCCAGGGGTACTCCAGCGGACGGTCCAATCCGGCCGAGGAAACTTCCAGGCGGTATCGCCCCGGGATCTCCTCCCCCGCCTCGTCGAGCAGCGCGCCCGTCCACCGGCTCAGCTCCGTAAGCTGATCGAGCATCACCCCCGCTTCGGAGTCCACAATGATCTCGATCACCGAGGATCCCCGTTCGCCGCGCCGCTTGATCTCCAGCAGGATCATGCCGCTGCGCGCGATTTCATCGCGAAGCTGAGCCTCGATATGGTCGGGGAACACACTCATTGTTACGCGCGGAACAGATGAAAAACCAGGCGTTTGATCCGCGGTTTTCGCGCCGGTCGATACCCTCAATCACGGAGGCCCGCCGACCGTCGGCGGACGCCGAGGCCAGCAACCACGGGCCTTGCGTGAACCTTGCGCGAAAAAAAAGTGGGCATGCGTTTCCGCTGAGCCCACTAAAGCAGTAGGGCAAAAATAACAAGGCGCAACCGGGTATGCAATCGAAAATTCAACCGTGGGCCGGTGCTGCTCCGCACCCGCCGATCCGGCAAAGGGGGTGGTAAAAACGAGTTCGATGCCGTATTGTTGTGAAGGCACCTCCACGCCGATTGGTCGCACACGCCGAAACAGGCGTACCGTAATCGCATAGCATACGCACACGACGAGAGTCTCCCTCCTGCTCCCCAAAGACGACTCGATTCCACACATCAACACATCAAAAGGACTGCGTGATGAAACGATCATGTACCCTTCTGCTCGCGTTGTTCGTTGTTGCATCGATGGCCGTCCTTGCGCAAGGGCGCATCGTCAGCACGTTCCCGTATGTGCAGACCTTCGGCTTCGTGACCGGAGCGACCGCCGCGTTCCCGGCCGGAAATGTGGACGGCGGTGAGTTTACGAGCGACGCCGGCACCGGCGCCGCCTGGACGGCATCGATAGGATCGCACGGGATCAACAACAACGGTGGGGCAGGCGGCGCGCTCCGTCTGCAATCCACCGCGTCCGGTGGTCCCGCCGGCGTCATCTGGTATGGCGACTTCACCAACAACTGTGCCGACAGCCTCGTGATCGACTGGAGCAAGACCGCCAACCCCGCGAATGGGACGCGACTGAACGAGCTGCGCGTCGCGACAAACGGCGGGGCCGGCACCACGTTCACCGACCTGCCGGCGTCGAGCGTCGCAGGCGGCGCCGGGCCGCAGTTCGACAACCAGGCCGCCGCTCAATCCGGAACACTGCGCGCCAAGCTTCCGCCGTCGCTGAGCGGATCGTCGGGATCGCGCGTCCGTATCTACTCGATCAACGTCGGCGGATCGGGAAATCAGCCGCGCGTGGTGATCGACAATTTGAACATCACCGTCATGGGAGCCCCGCCTTCCGGCGTGATCGACTCGATCGGCAACGCCGGTCTTCGCACGCTGACGCTCTTCATCAATCCGGGCACCGGCCCGGACTCCGTGCTGGTGATCCGGCGTGCGGGCCTTGCGCCGACGGCCGTTCCGACCAACGGTGCCCGCTACGCCGTGGGCCGGGGTCTGAACGCAACCGATACCGTCGTCTTCGTCGGCCCGAACACGACACGATCGATTCCGTTCGCCGGGCTTCAGTTCGGAACGGCCTACTACTTCTCGGTCTACGGCCTTCGCACCTGCAACAACAGCTACTCGAACACACCGGCCACCGGCAGCGGCTCAACGCTTCCATGCTCCGGCGCGCCCGCCGCCGTCTTCGGCATCACGGCACTGCAGCGCTGGCAGGACTCCATCCGGATCGCCTACTCCATCGGCAGCGGCGTCGACTCGGTGCTGGTGATCCGCCGTCGCAACGCGATCCCTGCCTTCGTGCCTACCGACGGTACGCGCTACGCCACGGGGCAGGGCCTGAACGCCGGCGACACGGTGATCTACGTCGGCCCGCCGGGCGGCACCGTGACCGCACGCGCGTTGCAGCCGGACAGCACCTACGGCTTTGCGCTGTATGGGCTTCAAAGCTGCAACGCTGCCTATTCGCCGGCGCCCGGCACCCTGCTGGCGCGCACCTACTGCCCAGGCACAGCCGGCGGCGTCTCGGACGTGCTGGTGCGCTACACCACAGCCGATGCGGTCGGGCTGCAGGTGGAGGCGGCCGGCGATGCCACCGGTTTCATCGTCTTCAGCAACGGTCCCGACACACTGCGTCCGGTCCCGGTCTCAGGGACGCCCTATGTCGTGGGGAACGTGGTGGGGGATGATACCGTGCGCTACATCGGTCCGGAGCGTCGCCCGATCGTGTCCGGACTGAACCCCGCCACACGGTATCGGTTCACCGCGATGGCCGTTCGCCTCTGCAACTACTTCTATGCGGCGGTCTCCGATACGGTCGGTGCAACCACGCTGAACGCCTGTGCCGGCGCTGCTCCGACGATCGTGGACTCGGTCAGGATCGGAAGGAACGTGCGCGACACTCTGCGCCTGCGCTGGCGGCCGACTCCGAACGCGACCGGCTACCTTGTCGTCGCGCGCATCGACTCCACGCCGACGGCGGCGCCGGCCGGGGGCACGTACTACGTGCCGGGGGACACGCTCGGCGGCGGGACGTTCGTTCTCGGCAAGACCGTCGACAGCACCATCACCTTCGTCCGGTTGCCGGCGAACACCGCGTATTTCGTGCGGGTGTACGCGATGCGTGCCTGCGATCTGGCCTACAGCCCGAACGCCCTCACCCTCCCTGTCGCCACGATCGGCTCCACGACGTCGCAACGGTTCGCACTTCGATCGGGGAGGGTGGAGGAGATTCGGTTCGCCGGATCGGTGACGACGTTCACCCTGCCGCTCACGGCCGACGGGAGCCTGCTGATCACGCGAGGCACCGGCCCGCTCGGCGGCACCGGGTTGCCGATGCTTCGCAACAACGATCTGCCGATTACGACGCTCTCGGCGAATCGATGGTGGCACTACGCGCCGGTCGGTCTCGGCAGGACGCGCTTCGATCTCAAGTTCGACATCACCGGCATGCCCGGCCTCGAGGATACCGGCGATCTGGAGATCGTGTTCCGCACCG
>CAZJYH010000487.1:0-4215 GCA_964549365.1 uncultured Alphaproteobacteria bacterium | reverse complement strand
ATCCCGATGCGGCTCGCGGCACCATTCTCCATCGCCCCTTCGTGCTCCACTCCTTCGCGCGTGTGCGCATCGTCGGCGCCCTCTTGACTCGTCACGACGAATGCGTGCTCGATGAATTCAATGGGCAACGTCGGATGGTCCGTGCCGATCGCGCATGCAACCGGCACGCCGTCGGCGAAGGCCTCAGCGAACGCCGCGATCAGCCGGTCGCCGAGCGCCCCCCCCCGCTGCGCGCGCACTTCGATGGGAGCGTCCGCCCCACATTCGGCGGCGATCAGCTCCCGCATCGCGTCGAGATCGCCGCGGTCGGCAACGTACACCACCGGCTCGACGGCCGGTCGAAGCGCCGCGTACGCCTGAACAGCATCGAGTAGGAACGCGCGGTACAGCGTCGCGGCCGTCTCGGCGCCGATCATCGGGGCAAGCCGCGTCTTGACGGCTCCGTCGCGCGGATACTTGGCGAAGATCATCAATCGCCCGGCCACGTTGCCTTGGTTGACGGCCACCTCAGCCCTTCTCCTTCCGCTCGCCCAGCGCGTGGATCTCCTCCAGCGTCAACATCTCCCACTCATTGGTGGCCACGTGATAGAGCGAAACGATGTCGCGGAAGATGTCCAGCTTCTGCACCTTCGCTTCCCCCTTCGCCGTGCGGATGGTCGACTCCAGCGGCGGGAAGCGCTTCAAGCCGTCCACGTAGGCGTCGAGCTCATAGAGCAGGCAGCACTTCAGCCGGCCGCACTGCCCGGAAAGCTTCGTCGGGTTCAACTGCAGATGCTGCGCCTTCGCGTGATCGAGCGTGATGTGCTCGTAGCGGCCCAGGTGCGTGGTGCAGCATAGCTCACGGCCGCAGATCCCGACGCCGCCGATCCGCTTCGCCTCGTCGCGCACGGCAATCTGGCGCAGCTCGATGCGCGTGCGGAAGATCGAGGCAAGGTCGCGCACAAGCTCGCGGAAGTCCACGCGGCCGTCGGCGGTGAAGAAGAACGTGATGCGGTGATGGTCGAATTGCCACTCGGCGTCCACCAGCTTCATCGGCAGCGCGAACGACTCCACGCGAGTGCGGCATACCCGCATCGCCTCCAGCTCGGAGGCACGGTTGCGCGTGTGGCGCTCCGTGTCCTGCGGCGTCGCCTTGCGCATCAACGTCGGGAGCGGCTCACCGGAGAGTTGCTTGGCGCGCCGTTTGGCGTGCACCAGCGAACCGGTCATCGAGATCAGCCCGGCATCGGTGCCCCGCTCGCTCTCGACCAGCACGAGATCGTTCACCCGCAGCGGAAGCGCTTCGTCGGGGACCACCACGAACTCGCGCCGCGCCCCCTTGTACTGCACCTCCACGACACGCCGGGTCTCGGCGTAGTCGAACTCGTTGACGATCAGCTCCACGATCGACGTTGTGCCGCACCCGCCGGTGGAGCAGCCGCCGGAACCACATCCGTGTGAACACTTCGACTCACGACCTCGCAGCGTGGGCGACACCATCTGCTCGGCCATGTTCGCCGGAGTGCCGCTCGCGGCCCACGCCTTCTCCACAACTCGACGCTGCGCCTCGCGCGCCCGGCCGCGTGCCTCGGGCGTCGCCGGGGCCTCGTCATCGTGATGATGATGATGGTCGTCGTGCGAATCCCGGCGCGTGTCGTCGCGCGCGCGACCTCCCGCGTCCGCATCGTTGTGATGGTCGCGGTCACCGTCGGGAGCATTCCCCGGTGCGTCACTGTCATGTATGTTCATTCTATGCCGTATCGAAGGAGGAGCAGGATGCCGAACGTTTGGAGAGATCGCCCCGAGGCCCATCAACGTCGCCGGGTACGCCGCGTCAGGCCACGCGTGCCGACGAACGCGTCTGAAAACACAACTCCTCCATCCGCATCGCGAGCACCGTGAACACGAGAGCGATCTGGGCGTTGGAGCGAACCGAGCGGATGGCCGACTCCACATGCATCAGCATGCGGTCGATGGGGGCCAGGGCGAAATTAGTATTGAAGCTCTGAATATCTTTCAATTGGTCGCTGTTGACCACCACCGCCTCGTTCCCCGTGAGCCGCAGGGCATAGGCGTCGCGCAGCCAGAGCGCCAGGAGCGTCAGCAGGCGCTCGATGTTCACGCGGTCGGCGCCGGCGGTCAGGCGCTCGATCTCCGCGTGCAGCGCAACCGGACTGCGCCGCAGCGCCGCGCGGACGAACGAGACGACGTCGAACCGAAGTTGGTTCAGGTCGCCGCTCATCAGCTCCACCGCGCGCGCGTAACTCCCCTCCGCCAGCTTGGCCAGCAACAACGCAGACGTACGGTCCGCCCCCGTGCGCTCGACGAGCGCGTCGGCGATCTGCTGATCGGTCAACAAGTCGAAGCGCACCTCCTGGCAACGGCTGAGAATGGTCGGCAGCAGCCGCTCGCGCTGCGACGATGTGAGGATCAGCAATGTGCGCGGCGACGGCTCCTCCAGCGTCTTCAGGAACGCGTTGGCCGCCTCCTCTCCCATCTGATGCGCCTCGCTGATGATCACCACGCGCCATCCGGCCTCGGCCGCGACGAAACCGATGTCGCGCTTGACCTCACGGATGGAGGAGATCTTGATCTGCTGGGCCCGGGGAATCGCGATGTTGTGGTACGGGTCGGCCGCCTTCAACGTGATCTGCTCCTGGATCAGCGAGATCTCCGCGTCGCTCAGCTTGAGCATCGGTGCATCGGCGCGGCCGTCCTCCCCCTTCCCCGACGGGAGCGCGAAGACGAAGCGGACGTTCGCGTTCTGCAACGAAACCATCGTCCGGCAGCCGTGGCAGGCGCCGCATGCCTCGGTGCCGCGCGCCCCGCCCTCGCCCGGGCTTCGCGCCTCGCATCGGAGCACACGCGCTACCTCGATGGCGACGGCATCCTTGCCGACACCTTCGGCGCCGGTGAACAACCAGGCATGCGGGATCCGTTCGGAGGCAAGCGCCGCACGCACGATCCCCTTCGCTCTACGTTGCCCGATGATTGCGTCCCACGCCATGACTCTCCGATGCCCGATTTGAAAGTGTACGCCCAATTATGAAGAAGATGGGCCGCAATGTATCGAAGTGCCGCGTGTAAACCGAGGGGCGCATCTAGGATCAGAGAAGCCGATGTTGGAACTTACGCCGCGCGGCCCCGCAACGCGGCACGCCGCACTCGGCACGATGCATACACGGGCTCGTCATGATCCATCGACTACGCGCTTCCCTCATCCTCACGATCCCCCTCCTCACGTGGTGGCTGCTCCCCGCACCGGGCGAGGCGGCAACGTCCGCGTCGGTGATCCGCATGCTCCTGAACGATGCCGCCGCGCGCTTCGACATCCCGCGCGCGGTGCTCTACGGCGTGAGCTACAACGAGTCGCGGTGGCACGAACTCGACGCCGACTCCCTGACGCCCTCCTGCTCGGGGATGCCGGCCGCGTATGGCATCATGGGCCTGCACGACGACGCCTTCTTCGGGCACTCATTGCGCGCCGGTGAGCCGATCGGCATCGATGCGGAGGAGGCCCGTTCGTCCGTCGAGAAGAACATCATCGCCGGAGCGTACCATCTGAGCATGCTGTTCGACGGCGCCGACCGCGCGGACATCGCGCAGTGGCAGGGGGCGATCGGCCGCTACTCCGGCATCCCGCACACGCAGCCGGCTCTGCGGCTGCTGTACGCGGACGGCGTCTTCGAGCTGCTGCGCTCGGGCTGGACGAGCGGCACGGAATACGTGGCGCCGATGAACGCGCCGCGGGTGGACCGCGCGGAGCTGGCCGAGGAGCTGATGCGGATGGGGCTGCGCGCCGGCGATTATCCGAGCGCGACGTGGCGGCCGAGCCCGAATTATTCCACGCGAGGCGGGAGCGGCGTCACCGCCGTCACGATTCACGACACCGAGGGAAACTTCGCCGGCTCGATTTCATGGCTCATCTCGACCGAGTCGCAGGCGTCGGCGCACTATATCATTCGCTCCGTCGACGGGTTCATCGTGCAGATGGTGAGCGAGGCGGAGAAGGCCTGGCATGTTCGCACGGAGAATCCGTACACGATCGGCATCGAACACGAGGGCTTCGTGGCACGGCCCGAATTCTTCACCGAGCGGATGTACGAATCGTCGGCGGACCTCGTGCGCTGGCTGATCGACCGCTACAAGATCCCGCTCAGGCGCGACCGCGTGAAGGGGCATCTGGACTTTCCGAACAACACCCACACCGATCCGGGCGGCTGGTGGAACTGGCCG
>CAZJYH010000486.1:0-4227 GCA_964549365.1 uncultured Alphaproteobacteria bacterium | reverse complement strand
ATGAAGATGCCGAGGTTCTCGACCACCTTCTCCTGCCCGACGAACTCGTCGAACATCATCGGGCGCAGCGCCGCGTCGGCATCGCGATCGCCCGGCACGTTCTGCGACGGCGAGGTCAGGCCCCGTGTGTGTGGGTCGCTCATCTTCTCACGCTCCTCTGGGCTGATTGTACCGGCGTCGGCCGCGGCCGTCATGCGCCGCGCACACTTTCGTACAGGTATCGGTTGAAGGCCACGGACTTGCGGCTCATGTCGACGATCCAATCGACCAGTTCCGGCGACATGGCAAGCTTGTCCGGAAATTTCTTCGACGTCCACATCTGGGTGTAGACCAGCAGGTCGATGGCGGGATGATCGACGGGATATCCGGCCGGGGCACGCTTGAGCTTCTCGCCGGAGACCGGGCCGAAGTCCTTCTCCACCTGCTTGAAGATCGCCCGGAGCGCCGCCGGGTCCGCATCGATGCGGGCGCGCAGCCGCTTGAGCCCTGGCGAATCCATGAAGTAGGCGCCGCCGCCGTAGAAGCAGGCCCCGGGATCGAGGTGGATGTAGTTGCCGACCCCCTCCTTCCCCTCGTTCATGAACGGCACCGTCGCCCCGATGTTCGTCTTGAACGGCGTCTTGTCCTTGCTGAACCGCGTGTCGCGATACAGCCGGAAAAGGCTCGCCTTGGGGTCGGGATGGAACGGAAGATCCTCCTGCCGGAAACGCAGCGCGAGCTCGGAGAGGAGCTGCTTCATCGGTTCGACGAGATGGTTCTGATAGATGGCCTTCCGCTCGGGCGTCAACCACTCACGAACGTTGTTCGCCTTGATCTCCTTGAGGAACGCGAAGCCGACTTTGTCGAAGCCGGGAAACGGGGGGAAATCGAGAAAGGATTCATCGGGGGGCGCCGCGGCGCGCGATGCAGCTTTGTTTGTGGCCATGATTTTGCGTGTAGCGTTTTGAGTGAAGCGTTATGCGAGCCAAGAGGCCAAGTTCAAAGTTCAAAGTTCAATGTTGCGCAAAGGTGCTGTATACTTCAAGGGTATACGCACGGTAATTGATGGGATTTCCGAGCGGAATACACCCGTTTGCTTCCTTCTCGCCACTCGTCGAAGCTCCCGATCCATCGGGGCGACCCGCTACTCGCTGCTCCCCAAAGCCTCACACAAGGGCGCCAAGGCGCGGAGGGCCAAGCACCAAGCACGAAACTGTTCGCAACACAGCATGTTTCCATCACTCATAACTCATCACCCATAACCTCTCTCAGATGATATCCGTCGTCCCGAGGCTGTCGGTCGGCTTGCCGCGATAACCGAAGAGGTTCTTCACCGTCTCCATGAGCCGCGGGGAGCCCTGGCGAACATACCACTGGTCGGCCACACGGCGAACGCCGAGCGTGTAGGTGGGATAGGCGTGGACGGTGCCGGAGATGTCGCGCAGCGAAAGGCCGTTGTGCATGGCGAGCGCAAGCTCGTTGATGAGCTCGCCGGCGCATTCGCCGACGACGTGCGCGCCCAGAATCTTGCCGGAGATCGGGGCGATGTGCACCATCACGGTGCCGCGGTCCGCGTCGTCGAGCACGGCGCGATCGAGCCGCGCGTACGGGAACCGTATCGTGTCGAAGCGCGTGCCGGTCTCGTTCAACTGCACGGAGGTCTGGCCCACATGGGCGCACTCGGGATCGGTGAAGGTGACCCACGGAACGCTCCTGCGCTCATATGCGGCGGGCACCTTCAGCAGAAGACGCATCACGGCGGTGCGTGCCATGTCCTCGGCGAGATGCGTGAAGCGCGGCGCGTCGGCAACGTCGCCGCAGGCGTAGATATGCGAGGCCGAGGTCTGGCACGAGTGATTGATGGTGATCCCCTCCCCGGTGTACGCCACACCGGCGGCCTCCAGCCCGAGTCCGTCGATGTTGGCGCGTCGGCCGACGGCGGCAAGCACGGCGTCGAAGCGAACGCTCATCCAGTGTTCGCCGCTGGAGATCAGGGCCGAATGGCCGTCGGCGCCGGATGAGATCGAATCCACGTTGCTGTTCAGGCGGAACGCGATTCCCTCGGCTTCGAGCGATCGGCGCACGAGCGCGGCGCATTCCGGTTCATCCGCCGGAAGAACCTCGGGCCCGCGCTCGACCACCGTGACGTTGCTGCCGAAACGACCGAAGGCCTGCGCCATCTCCATGCCGACGGGGCCGCCGCCGAGCACGAGAAGCCTTCCGGGGAGCGCGTCGAGTTCGAAGATGGAGGCGTTGGTGTGGAGCAATCGAGCGGGCACGCCCGGAATGTGCGGAACCACGGCGGAGCTGCCGGTGCTGATGACGAAGTAGCGAGCGGTGATGAGCCCCGTGGATTCACCGCGCACTTCCAGCGTGTGCGGACCGATGAACGTGGCGTCGGCGTGGATGAGATCGATGTTGCGGGCGGCGATCCGCTCCGGTGAATCGGCTTCCTCATAGATCCGTTCGCGCTTGGATCGCATGGACTCCATGAGCCGTCGAAAGTCGATGACCGGCTCGACATCATCGAGGCCGAAGGCCGAGGCGTGGCGCATCGAATGCACGAGCCGCGAGGCCTTCACAAGCGCCTTGGACGGAACGCAGCCGGTCCAGGTACACTCGCCGCCGGTTCTGGCGCGCTCCACCAGCGCGGTCTTCGCGCCGAGGGCCGCGGCGAACCCGCTGGCGACAAGGCCGGCGGCGCCGCCGCCGATGACGATGATGTCGTAGTCGTAATGATGAGCCATGAACGCGCACTGGGGCGGTGTCTTAGGGAGCACGCCCGCGGGACCCGCCGTGAAGCCCGCGTCGTATCCGGCCGTGGCCGTATCCGGCCGTGGAGCCGATGCACGTTCGCGACGGACGATCGAACGGAGCGGGATTACTCCTCGCTTCCCAACCGTTCGATCTCGTCACGAATCTGCGCGGCGCGTTCGTAATCCTCGCTCCGCACGGCATCGTCCAGCTTTTCCTGCAACATTTCGCGCAGCGTCTTCGGCCGCTGCTCGGTCTCTTCCTCGGGATGTTCCTCGTCGCCGGTCTCCATCATCTCCTCCTCTTCCTCCTCGCTCTCCTCCTCCTCCTGCACCATGATGCCGGCCTCGCGCATCACCGCCTCCGAGACGTAGATCGGCGCGCCGCATCGAATCGCGAGGGCGATCGCGTCGGAGGGGCGCGCGTCGATCTCGGTCGGCGTTGCGTCGAGCGTCAGCGTGGCGAAGAACGTGCCGTCGCGCAGCTCCGTGATCGTCACCTCCACCAGCGTGGCGCCGAGCGTCTCGATGACGGTCTTCAACAGGTCATGGGTAACCGGGCGCGGCGGCTTGATCTGCTCCATCTCCACGGCGATCGATTGCGCAACTTCGGCACCGATCAGAATCGATAGGCGCCGCGATCCGCCGGACTCCTGCAGAATCAGGGCATAGGCCCCGCTGCTCTGCGGACTCGACGTCAGCCCAATGATCTCCATCTGAACTTTATCCACCCTGAGCTCCGTATCTAGCTTCCTGTAAACGTGACGCATCCCGCCACACACCGGTCACCGCACCACGATCGCGTCATCGGCATTACGAAACAGCGGGCCTCCTCTGCGTTCGCTCGGCGCGCCGTCCCCGGCCGCCGAATCCAGCGAAGGAGCCCGCCCCCCTCGCCGCGGTTCCGGCTTCAGGCCGCGTCCGCTCATCACCAACCGTCACCGCGGCCGGAATATCGTTCCCCGTTCGATGCCGCGCAACGATCGGGTCACTTGCCCAGCAATCGCCGGGCCTCCTCGGTCACGAGCGGCAGCACCTCGAACACATCGCCGATGATCCCGTAGTCCGCAACCGAGAAGATCGGCGCGTCCTTGTCCTTGTTGATCGCCGCGATGAACTTCGAGCTCGACATGCCGGCGAGATGCTGCACCGCGCCTGAGATCGCGCACGCGATGTACAACGACGGCGACACGGTCTTCCCGGTCTGCCCCACCTGCTCGCTGTGCGGGCGCCATCCGGCATCCACCACCGCGCGCGAAGCTCCCACCGCCGCGCCCAGCACGTCGGCAAGGTTCTCCACAAGCGTGAAATTCTCCGGCCCCTTCAGCCCGCGCCCCCCCGAGACGATGATATCGGCCTCGGCCACATCGCGCTTGCCGGTGTTCACCTTCGTCTCGACAACCTTCGCATCGAAATCGCGCGGACCGAACTCCACCACCGCCGTGCGTGTGGTCGGCGCCCCGGCATCGTGCGCCGTGGCCGTGAACACGATCGG
>CAZJYH010000485.1:0-4234 GCA_964549365.1 uncultured Alphaproteobacteria bacterium | reverse complement strand
CGTCCCTCGGCACGAGCACGTCTGGCGCTCCAGTGCTGTAACTGTTGCCATGCCAATTCGCGCCCGGGAATGGACACGCCACCGCTCGACTCAACCATGGGCCGAAACGCATCGATCAGCTCGTACCATCGATCGGCGTTCGACA
This sequence comes from uncultured Alphaproteobacteria bacterium, assembly GCA_964549365.1. Taxonomy (GTDB): domain Bacteria; phylum Bacteroidota; class Ignavibacteria; order OLB7; family OLB7; genus JAFDZV01. Next base: position 4,089 of record CAZJYH010000485.1, on the reverse strand, counting down.
TGGTCTCATACAAGACCCGAAAACCGCCGATCAAATCCCGGGCCTGTTCCCACCAATCGTTTGCAAACGCCAACTCGAACGCGCGCAGCATGTTTGCATGGTCGTCCTGGAGGTTCCAATAGGCGTAACGATCGCCGTCCTCGAACAGAGCTCCGCCCTGCATGGAACGGAGCGCTATCGACGAAACAAACGCCAGCAACGCATCCCGCCGCTTCGATGTCTCCGGAGGATAATACTCGGCGAAGAGGGGTTCGAACGCCATCGAGACAATTGCCGGTACGGTATACACACCCTTCCCGTATTCCTTTTGGCCGGCAACACGCGTCTCTTCTCTTCGCCGCAGGCGGATCAACCCGGCCGAAGCAACCCGATCGAAGAGTGTCACGTACGGATCGCCGTCGATGTTGGGATCGTGCGTATTGCCCCGGCCGCTCCAGAACGGCAACTTCAGTTGCATCGCCACACAGTAGAGCGTGTTGCACTCGACCGCATCAAGCACAAGGTGAAGGAGCGCTACGATCTCACTTTCCTCCGGCGTCAGCGTCGCAACAAGGCGTTCGATGCGTTCGGCAATCGCGTGCTCATCCACGCTCTGCGGCGTAAACGTATTGCGCCCGATCTTGAGCGGTACATCCATCTGGCACCAGTCAGCCCCGATATTCGGAGACGGTTGCTGCCGGAGATGCCAGGCAAGGGACGTCGGATGGTGGGCTGACCACGAGAGTTCAGCAAGACGATCGCTGAGCGTATCGGGATCGATGCCGGCACGCGATGCTATGACCTGAAGCACGAGCAACCCCATCGGCAGTATCAACGACCAGAGCCGAACGCGCTGGAATCTGTAGTCCGGGTCGATCGGACGTTCCTCGCAACACGATACCAGAAGCACCGGAACGCCGCTCTCCGCCAGCAGTTCGAGCATCAGGCCGAAGTGATCAAGATCCTCCGTCGGCCATGGGGCGTACACCCCGGAGCTTCCGGTGGCATGGTCCACATCGTCGACGACGAGAAACGCACCGGCTTCGATGAGCATACCGATACAGCCACGCACGGGTGCGGGCAGCAGGTCCATCCCCGGCACAGACGGTTCTGCGAACGCGGAACCCTCGGCGTTCCGAAATGTGGGCTCAAGCATGTTCCGCACAGAATCGATCCACTCCCCGAGCCTGTGATGTCCCGAACCGGTCGTGAAGATTGCCGGTCCGTGGACCCCACCACTCGCCGTGTACCAGTCGGCGAAATCCTGCGCAATAGTGGTACGGCCGTCGCCGAGTATGCCGTGAAGCACAACAACGCCGTATCTGTTGAACGCCTGTTCGAGCTGCACGATCACATCCTCGCGGCCGATTGCACGCGGTTCGGGAACGGACAAGATCGCCAGTTGGTATTCGGAGGGTAGCGGCCACAGAGGGCGTTGCGATATCACGATATCGACATCGCCGAACGGAGCATCAGCCTCCAACACAACCGGCACGAACCAATCGGCCGGCGCGATCATCAGCTCGGGATGCGCGGCCGACGCACGCACCAGGACGCGACGGGCATGACAGACCGCAGCGGCAAGGCGCTCGCCGCCCGCAAGACGCTCGTAGAGTTCGCTGATGAAAACGGCGGCAGTGGGAACGAACGCGTTGTATCGCATCGCCACCACGCCCTGCACCCCGTGTGCAACGGCACGCTCCGCAAACGACATGGATGCCGCAGCAAGGCCTGGATCGTCGGCCGGGTTCCAGGCTGCGCCAAGGTCGGCCATGCCGGGATCACCGGATGCGGTGCCCGGAGATCCCGCCGAAAACGCAGAACGACAGGCGTTGAGCGTCAGCCATCGAACGCGATTCTGCGCCAGGACTTCCGCAACGCGCTCCGGCCCAACCGGATCGCGTTGCGCGAACATGGTCTCGAAGTTGAGGTATGCTTCACCCGTGTCGGGATCGGCAACCCCGTGGCCGTCGAAGTGAACCGCGTCGAACGGACGCCCCTCCTCGCAGGCAGTACGCAGGACGTTCTCCAACTGCACGAACGTCGGAGGCCGCAGCGTTACCACGCGCACGGATTCGTGTCTGCCACGCCCGAAGCGCTGCACAAGCGCATGGGCTACGGCGCGCAGCGGCACATCGCGTTCACCGCCGGGACGGCAGACCACGAGCAGGACGCTCAACGGCAACTCGACGTCCGTTCCACGGACCTCGAACGGCGGAACAACGATCCTGACGAATTCGTGAACGTCGAGAGCGAGCGGCCTGCCCGTTCCAGGGTTGGCCATCAGTTCCCACGGAAACATCGTACCGCCGGTTATCCGGGCGTCGATCTCGACACGAAGATCGCCGAGACGGTCACCGATCTGTTCCCAGATACGCATGCACTCCGGCGTGCCGCCGAGAACGTCGCTCGAAAGCGCCATTCCTGCCCCATTGAGCAACGCTTCTATACGCCCGGCACGTTCCGCCAATGCGCCGCGGATCGGCAAGCGTTCCTCGAAATACCACCGGACCTCTGCAGACTCGATCACGTCGGACGGCAACGTCAGTTGCGCTCGCGCCGCTCCGAGTTCATGCCGGCCCGCGCGGAGGCCGAGGTCGACAACCATGCCGCCTGTATGCTGCTCGTATTGCGTCAGACGCAGCACCCTCGGGCCGTCGTCAACCGATGCAGCGTTGCTCTTCCTGAATCGTGACCACGGAACGAATGTCATGATGCCCTCCGTGGACCCGTGTCGAGAGATGCTCTCTGGCGATGATCATCCCCGCACCGGCTGACGCTGAACACGAGATAGTTGAGATCGAGGGTCCGCCGGGTGGCGTCACGGGCAACGATGCGCGCGGTGGCTGGGTCATAGTTCCACCGCGACCAGTCCCAGCCGGCCTGCCCCTCGCGCGGAAGCTGCAGCGCAATGTAGGAGCCCTCGACCAGCTTCATGCGCGCCGCGATGGAGCCCAGATCGAGCCCGAGATCGAACCGCTGAACAACGACGTTGCGCCTGCTGCGCAGCACGGCCTTCGTGATCCCGGCGGCAAACGTGGTGACGATGGCGAGCGCCGGGCCGGCCACGGCTGCCAGATCGAGCCCGGCCTTGAACGCATCGCCGTCGAGCAATCGCAGGAGTTCCTCGTCGTCCTGATTGCCCACATTGACGGCGGCACAGGTCAGCAGGATCCCGGCCGCATCAACACGCAACCCGTCGAACACGGGAAGCCCACTCACGGCGGCGTTATCGCGCTCACCGACGGTGAAACGCCGGCTGAACTCGGCAGCCGCAGCGCCGTTTCCTGTGCCGCTCTGCGCAATCATATGCACCAGCACCGTTCGCGGACCGCGGCCTGGATAGGCATGGGCATGCACCGCGTCCAGCGTCACGCGTACGCGCGCACCGGCGAGGCCGGCGTCGGATGTGACGCCGAATGCCGGACGGATCTTCACTGATGCGCTCGCTGCTCCGGCAGGGATATACCCGTACGTGTGCCCGGTTGCCAGCCAGGGTTTCTGCGCAGAGCCGCCCATGAAATCGAACACCGCTTCGGCGATGCCGCGGCCCGTTTCGAGGTCATCACTGCCCTCCTCCTGGACTTCTCCGATCGCATCCATGAATGCGTCGATCTCGGGTTGCGGATATTCGCCGATCATCCGCACACGGCTCAGCCAGTTGTCCGCATTCATGGGCGCCCTCCGGAGCAGGCATTGCACGAATGCACGATGAAGCCGAGCACAAAAAATGCGGCGACAAGTCCCAGGCAGCCTCGGTAGCCGGCGCCTCCGATCTCGACGATCAGGGTCATCACGAAGTCGAGAATCGGCGCGGCAAGCCTGAGCACGACAATGATGGCGATAGCGATGACAATGATTTCCATGCGAACCTCCATACACAAGTAGGATTCAACGTTCCATACGGATATCGGCCGGCCGGGCAGTGATAACCAATCCGACGTATCACTTGCGTGCAATGTCATTCGCGGACTCGAGCTCCACAATCCCAACGTCATCGAACGCACGTGCAATCGCCTTCAGTTTAGACTCGCCTTGAAAGTCGTGCCTGAGCAGTAGATGGGCCGCACTTTCCACACGCGTACGACTTTCGGAAAATGTCGCGTGCTC
>CAZJYH010000484.1:0-4234 GCA_964549365.1 uncultured Alphaproteobacteria bacterium | reverse complement strand
ATCGGGCTCGTCTGGAAGTTCGCCAGCAGGTCACGCAGCGGCGTCTCCAGTTCCTTCAACGTCGCGCCCGAGCCGGTCATGAACGCCCGGACGCCGCCGGTCACCAGCAGCGATTTGCGCACGCGGTTCATGTCGGCGAGAACCTGCGCCGGCGGCACCAACAGGTCGTGACGGATCTCCCGGCAGAGGTAGGCCCAGTCGGCGGCCAGCGACGCGTCCGGGATGTCGGCGAGGATCAGATCGAGATCCTTCGCCGCCTCCGTCGCATTCGTGCGTGCTCCCGCCGGAAGCGCCTTGAACGCCGCCTGGATTTCGCGCATCGACTCGGACGGAGCAGCCGATGCGGCATCGCTCCCCTTCATGGTGGCGAGCAGGGACTTCAGATCGGAGCGCGACGCGTGCGCCGCGGCGATCGCAAGGCGGTCCAGGAACGCCGCGATCGCGTCGCGGTCGGCCTCCGGCCCGGCATCCTTCAGCAGCCAGCGCAGCCGGTGCGCGTTGTGCGCGCGCGTCAGGAAGGACTCGGTGGCGAGCATCAGGTGGTTGTCCTGGTAGCGATAGGCGGCGGCCGGGTTGTTCACCCAGGACTCCTCGCTCCCCTGCATGGTGCTCCGGAGCGAGCCGACGGCCTGATCCACCACGTCGCGGATGCGCGCCAGGTTCTCCACGCGCCAATCCGGATGCAGCAATGCGCGCTGCATCCAGGCGACCGCGCGGTTTGCCTCCTCGCGATCGTTCCCCGCGCCGCGGATCACCAGTTCGCTGCGCCCGGTTCGATAGCTGGAGCTGAACGAGGCGTTCAGGCTCATGATCTCACGGCGCATCCGCTGGCTCATCTCGTCGGAGGGGATCGCGGTTCCGTTCTCGTAGATGCCGACGCTCGTCAGCAGCGCGGGCATCAGCGAGAGATAGATGAAGTCCTGTTCGGCGACGCCGTTCAAGCGGAGGGCGATGCCGGTCGTCGCGCTCGACATGTTGTCGAACGTGGAGGCCACCAGCGGCACGCCGTTGCCGATCGTGCCGGCGCGATATTCGAGTTGATCGTCCAGCGTCATCGGCGGCGCGCTGACGAAGTGCGCGGACTTCGCGGCGGCGGCGAGCTTCTCGATCTCGGCGGTCCCCGCGTCGTAGTCCTTGCGATAGCGGGCGATCGCCTCCTGGTCGTCGGCAACGCCGTACTTGGAGCGCAGGCGCGCCACCTCGGCCGCGATCCTGTCCTTCCGCTCCTGCGTCTCGCGGGCGATCACCGCGCTGCTCGGCCGGGCGCCGCAGGCGTACGGGACCGAGGTGGTCAGCTTCCACTGCGCGATCCGGTCGCGCCAGATGTTCGTGCCGCCGGCCAGCATCGCCTCCAGCGCGGCGTTGTCAGCCTTTCGCGTGACGGACTTGCGGAATCCGTCGACCCGGCACAGCTGATCGAGGTGCATCATCCACTGCGAGGAAGCGAACCGGAACCCGAATCCGGGAGGGGAGTTCATGAGGTTGGAGAGCGCGCGCCGGTTGGAGATCATCCGGTTGCGTGCGCGATCGTTGAACTCGCGCAGCTCCGGTGAGCCATCCTTGAACGCCGCCACACGCTTGATCTCGGCGATGATCCGATCGCGTATCTCCGCGATCTTCGCCTCGTTCATCGCCGACTGCGGGAGGTCGTCGATGCCCATGTAGATCGGGCTCCCCTGATCGGTGGTGGTCCAGCCGAACACCCCCTGCGCGCCGAGATCCACCGCGCGCGTCTTCGAGTCGATGAAGAGCTTGTACAGGTTGCTTGTCTCGTCGCTCGCCATGTTCTCGATGAACAACTCCAGCACCATGTAGTCCCGCGGCTCCACCTTCAATTGCGCCGGCCATGCGAAGACCAACGGCGCGGGCTGTGTCTCGTTGTTGCTCGGATACTCGGCGATCATCGTGGCGCCGGCGGGGGCGGCCTTCGGCGCCGGGAGCGCGGCCTGCGTCATCACCGCGAGCGGCGGAAGCGCGCCGGGCTGCAGCTTGTTCAGGATCGCGTCGGTGCGCTTCAGCACATCGGCCGGCTTCATCTGGTTCGGGTAGGCGGCCACCATCCCCATGTTGTCGAGGCGGTAGTGATCGCGGTGGAAGCGGCGGATATCCTCCGGGGTCATGCGCCGGATCGCTTCCGGCAGACCGCCGGATACGTAGGCCAGCGGATGCGTGCTGCCGTAGACGGCATGATCGAGCCCGCGCGCCAACCGCGACCACGGGCGCTCGAAGGAGCTGACCATCTCGTTGTACACGGTCCCCTTCTCCTCCAGGCGCAGCCTGCCGTCGCCGGGCTCGACGGCAACACCGAAGTTGCACACCTCGCGTCGGATCTCCTCATCGGTGTAGTCCGGGTGCAGCATCGCGTCCATGCGCGCCTCGAACTGCTCATAGAACACCTCGGGGCCGGCGGCGGTGTTGAAGTGGTAGCACGTGCGCCACTGCTGCGTGTAGGCCGACGAGCCGGCGAGCGACATCCCTTCGAGGTTCGCCACGTAACGCCCCTTGTTCCCCTTCCCAAGCAACAGATGCTCCTGCGTGTGCGGCTCCCCCATGTCGGAGGTCGGGTAGCTGTTCACCCAGATGAAGCCCTGCGGCACCGATTGGATCTGCAGCAGATCCAGAACGAATCCGGTGCGGACGTGAACGAATCGCGCGCCCATCGGCCGCTCGGCGTCGTTCAGGAACAGGGCCTTCACCCGGAAGCCGTGGACGGTGCTCCCCTCGGTGAGTTTGTCGAGCGTGATCTCCTGTGCTTGGGCGAAGCCTGCCGAGGCGAGCGCGACGGCGGCGATGGTGAGGAGCAGATGGATGGGTCGAGCCGGCATGGGTATCCTCTGTTGTTCTCGTGCGAGTGTCGTCAGTTCGAGTTGAAAGGCTGGGGGCGCGCCGGTTGTACGCGGCGCGTCGGGAAAGTTACGGACCGGGGCCTTATCGATACATGCGGTTGATGTGGTGAACGGGCGCGTCGGACAGAAGCGTTCCACGGCATACGGAGTCGAGGGACGGCCGTTCATCGTGCCGACGAGCATCGCGCGGGATGGTCGCTGCCTGGGGATCATCCTCCCGGCGCCGACTCCCGGCGAACGCGCTCCACGCAGCCGTGGCACACGCAGGCCAGGTCGCGCATGGGCAGCGGAATCTGCACGCGCAACTCCGCGGGGAACTGCACGTGCTCGCACCAGCAGGGCGTTTCGCGCACGTTCCCCCCGGCCAGAGCGCACTCGTTCGAGCCGCTGCAGAGCGGGCAATCTCCGGTGTCGAAGGTGCCGGGGATCATTGCTTCACCACCATGCGCAGCCACTCCCCCTTCGATGAACGGATTCGGACATAATAAGCGCCGTTCGGGAGGTTCGCGAGATCGATCTCCGCCCTGCACGATGCGTCCACGGCGGCGGGGAGGCGAAGACGCTCAACGCCGGCGGCGTCGACCACGTCGATCATGGCCCCGGTTGCCGATGCGGGAAGGACGATCGTGAAGCTTGCATGCGCCGGGTTCGGGTAGACGATCGGTTCGGATGCATCCACCGCGTCGGAAGCGCTCGAGTGATCGTCGGCCGATAGAAGCGCGCGCATCCTGATATATCGCTCGCGATAGGCGAGGTAGTACCGGTCGTCGCGCCAGAGCGAATCGCGACCGGCGCTGAGATCCTGGTAGATCATGGCCTCGAACGTCGGCGTCATCACCTCGCTGCGCCCCACGAGCACGCGCTCCAGCGAGTCGGGCGCCGGCGTCATCGAAAGCGGCAGCGTTGCGTCGGTGAAGGCGCGCGGCACGATCCAGAAGATTCGCAGCCCCGACCGGTCGAAGTAGCTCGTCCGCCATGTGTTCAACATGGCCGCGGCCTCCTTTCTGTAAAGTCCCGCGTTCACCAGCGCATCCTCGAACGCGGTGAAGTCCGGCTCGCCCGACGGCTCGCCGTTCCGCGTCATCGTGACGACGTGATGTTCGGCGGCGGCAAGCTCCCCCGACCATACGATCCGTGCCGGGCCGCTCTTCGGTTTGTCGTAGACCAGAACGAAGGGGATCGGATCGCCGCCGTTGTTCCCCAGTTCGAGATCGCCGTTCGCGTCGAACCGCGCGGAAAACGGTACCGGGAAGTTGCCGATGCCGCGGTAGAAGAGGAAGCCCTCCTGTTCGCCGGTCGAGCCGCGGACCATGTTCGCATCGGTGGCGCGCGGCGCCCGCCAGGTGTGCGTCACCAGCGAATCCTTCGGGGAGGGGAGCGCCTTCGAG
>CAZJYH010000483.1:0-4235 GCA_964549365.1 uncultured Alphaproteobacteria bacterium | reverse complement strand
CCAACATGTGCAAAATCGTCGATTTGAGATTGAACAGGCGATCGACGATTGCAACACCATCAGGCTTGTCGTCGCCCACGTCGGCCCCGGCATCAGCACGAACGCGCGACGCGTACTCGACGACTTCCTGAGCGATGCAGTTGAAACAGAGGAGCGCCTCGAGACACCCATTCTTGAGTACAACTCGGCAAACATTGTCGACGCGTTGCGGACGGCGAAGGCATATCAATCCGTCAACGCGGACCTATGGATCCAAAAGTGTTCGCACGTCAACGAACCTCGCATCACGTACTTCGGCCTGATTCAACTTGCGGATCTTGTGGATCTTCATCGGAAGCATGGGCAGGCGCTGTTCGTCAAGAATATTCGAATGTTTCTCGGACTCAAATCGTCGGTGAATGACTCTATTCGGCAAACACTTGATAAGAATCCTGACGACTTCCTGTTCCTGAACAACGGGATCACCGCACTTTGTGAGAGCGTTGAACCGAAGGGAGCAAGTTCTGCCAAGGGTGGGCGCAAACGACTGAAGATACGCGGGCTTTCGATCATCAACGGCGCCCAGACCATCGCATCGGCAACGGCATTTGCGGCGGCAAACTCCGGGCACGACATCTCGAATGCCAAAGTCCTGATATCCATAATCAAGGCGCCCGCCGACGGCGAATTCGGCAAGTCCGTTACACGCGCTCGGAACCATCAGAATCCGGTATCATCCTGGAATTTCGCGGCGCTGGACGACGAGCAAGAACGGCTCCGGCGTGACCTTGCCCATCTGGAGATCTATTACCAATACAAAGATGAGGCCGTTGAAGATCGCAACGACGATCGCCGGATTCATATCGAGGAGGCCGCATATGCGCTCGCCGCATGCGCTGCCGACCCTCGCTACCCCGTTCGCGTGAAGAAGGAACCCTCGCAGTTGCTGGTGACGACATCGGAGATCTACAAGGATCTGTTCGGGCCCACCTTGACGGCCTTCACGTTGGCCAACGCCGTTCTGCTGAGCCGCTATGTCTATCGGCGGATGACCACGGAAGCCAAGGCCACGACCGCGACGGCGCAGGACCGATTGGCGTATAAACATGGCTCCCATGCGCTGCTGTGGATCCTCGCCAAACGAGCACGCACCGCGATCGCCGCGCCGAAGCTGATGAACCCGGCGACATTGGAGACCGCCCTGAGCACGCCGTTCGATAACTTGCGGCAAAGCCTGCTGAATGGTGTGCAATCGCGTTCCAGCGAAGTTGGGCCGTTGGCCCTGTTCCGCAATCAAACCCGTGCCATACCCCTCATTGCCGACGTCATGATTGACCACTATGGGTTGTCGGGCGATCCCGCCGTGCGGCACAAGATGGCACAAGCGGACCCCACACAGCCGTTCCCGGAGCAGCTCTTCGCCTATCTCGTATCAACGGCTCCTCAGTTCGACAATCTCGCATGACCAAGAACACCCGCCTCGAACTCACGTGGATCGGCAAGGAGATCCGGCCGAAGCCCGAACCCCGCATCCTGCTGGAGGACCCCGAGCGTTCCTTCCACGCGGAGCATCGCGTGGCGGAGAACGACCTCTTCGATAACCGCCTCATCTTCGGTGACAATCTACTGGCCCTGAAGGCGCTGGAGCAGGAGTTCGCCGGGAAGGTGAAGTGTGTGTTCATCGACCCACCCTACAACACCGGGAGCGCCTTCGAGCATTACGACGACGGACTGGAGCACTCAGTCTGGCTCTCGATGATGCGCGACCGCCTGGAGATCATCCACCGCCTCCTCTCCGACGACGGCTCCCTCTGGATCACCATCGACGACAACGAGGCGCATTATCTCAAAGTGATGTGCGATGAGATTTTCGGCAGGGCGAATTTTGTTGCAACCATCATCTGGGAGAAGCGGACCACACGCGAGAACCGTCGAGTCTTTTCATTCAAGCATGATTTCGTCGTTGTATTCGCAAAGCAAAAATTTGCATTTGAGTCCATACGGAATCCGTTGCCGTTGAACGATACGGTGCTCGCTCGATATAAGAATCCAGACAATGATCCACGCGGCCCCTGGCAGTCTGTATCGGCAAATGCTCAGGCAGGACATGGAACGGCGTCGCAGTTCTACACCCTCGTTGCTCCGAACGGCAGGCATCATAATCCACCTGCTGGTACATGTTGGCGCTATTCGCAGATAAAGATGCAAGAAGAAGTCCAAAAGGGAAACATTTGGTTCGGCAAAGACGGGAACGGAGTGCCTCGGATTAAGAAATTCTTGCGTGACAGCGAAGATTCCGGTCTGACGCCGGAGACCATCTGGTATGCGTCGGACGTCGGGACGAATGACGAGGCCAAGAAGGGCGCCTTCGCACTTCAACTCGATGCGCCGGTCTTCGATAATCCCAAGCCTGAACGTCTTCTTGCGCGGGTGATCGACATCTCCACTTCCCCCGGGGACTTGGTACTCGACTCGTTCGCGGGGAGCGGCACAACGGGGGCGGTAGCGCACAAGATGGGGCGACGGTGGATCATGGTGGAGCTGGGGGAGCATTGCCACACACACATCATCCCGCGTTTGCGGAAGGTGATCGCGGGGGATGATCCCGGCGGCGTCACGAAGGCCGTGAACTGGAGGGGGGGCGGCGGCTTCCGGTACTACCGGCTGGCCCCCTCCCTGCTGGAGAAGGACCGCTGGGGGAACTGGGTGATCAACACGCAGTACAACGCCGCCATGCTGGCGGAGGCGTTGTGCAAGCTGGAGGGCTTCACGTACGCCCCGAGCGACGCGGTCTACTGGCAACACGGCTACTCCACCGAGCGGGACTTCCTCTACGCCACCACCGCGCAACTGACGCACGGGCAACTGGAGCAGCTATCGGAGGAGGTCGGCCCCGAGCGCACGCTGCTGGTACTCTGCACCGCGTTTCGCGGCCGCGCCGCCTACGGCAACCTGACGGTGAAGAAGATCCCCCGGCAGGTGCTTACGCGCTGCGAGTGGGGGCACGACGACTACAGCCTTCGCGTGGAGAACCTTCCCGGCCCACCGCCCCCCGCGGGGCAACAGGGGCTGTTCGCCGAGGAGGAGACACGATGAGCGGAACACCGCAGCAGCATCTGAACGCCGTCGCCGGCCGCCTGAGCCTGCGCCCCCCGCAGCGCCGTTCGCTGGAAATCCTGGACCGCGTGGCCGCCATCGCCCCGCCGCGCACGGCCATGGGGAGCGCGAACGCGGCCGCTGCGCTTGCGGCGATCGCCGCAGAGTTCCCCGGCGTGGCCGATTTCGAGCGCGAGTTCCCCTCGCTCTGCTTCGCGCTGGCCACCGGCGTGGGCAAGACGCGCCTGATGGGGGCGTTCGTGGCGTACCTGCACCTGGCGCACGGCATGAACAACTTCTTCGTGCTGGCGCCGAACCTGACCATCTACAACAAGCTGATCCAGGACTTCACGCCGAACACGCCGAAGTATGTGTTCAAGGGGATCGCGGAGTTCGCCGTGCGCCGCCCGGAGGTGGTCACCGGCGAGACGTGGGAACAGCAGGCCGGCTCCCTCTTCGACAACAGTGTCGGCTGCACCGTGAACATCTTCAACATCGCGAAGATCAACACCGAGGTGCGCGGTGGGCGCGCGCCGCGCATCAAACGTCTCTCCGAGTATATCGGCCAAAGCTATTTCGAATACCTCGCCGGGCTTCCCGATCTGGTGCTGCTGATGGACGAATCGCACCGCTACCGGGCCTCCGCCGGCGTGCGCGCCATCAACGAGCTGCGCCCCACCCTGGGGCTGGAGCTGACCGCCACGCCGCAGGTGGAGACGACACGCGGGGCCGTCCCGTTCAGGAACGTGATCTACGAGTATCCGCTCGCGCGGGCCATCGCCGACGGCTTCGTGAAGGAGCCCGCCGTGGTGACGCGCCGCGACTTCAACCCGGCCGGCATGGCCGCGGCGGAGGTGGAGCGGCTGAAGCTGGAGGACGGCGTGCGCCTGCATGAGAGCGTGAAGGTGGACCTCGAGACCTACGCACGCACCAGCGGCCGCCCTATCGTGAAGCCCTTCCTGCTGGTGATCGCGCGCGATACCACGCACGCCTCCGCGCTGCTGGAGCTTATACAATCGGATGCGTTCTTCGACGGCCGCTACAACGGCCGGGCCATCCAGGTGGATTCCAGCCGCACCGGGGCCGAGGAAGAGGCGATGATCGAGCGGCTGCTGAAGGTGGAGAGCCCGGTGGAGCCGACGGAGATCGTGATCCATGTC
>CAZJYH010000482.1:0-4253 GCA_964549365.1 uncultured Alphaproteobacteria bacterium | reverse complement strand
CGCCCACCAACACCTGCGCCCACCAACACCTGCGCCCACCAACACCTGCGCCCACCAACACCTGCGCCCACGTGCGCCGGGCTCTGATCTTTTTTTCCTCACTCCTCTCTCTTCTTTCCTTCCTCACTCCTCTCTCCTCGCTCCTTCCTCACCCGCCTCCGTCGTTGATGCCGAGCATGGTGTAGATGTTCACGAGGTCGCGCTCGTCGCCGACCAGCTCGGTCAGCAGCGTTGCAAGCGGCATGCCGCCCCAGCTTACCGCGCGCTTGACCAGGTAGGGCGCCGGGCTGTGGGGCTCCACGCGCATCAGGTAGTCGGCCACCGATGCGAGGATGCTGTACGCCTCGTCGCGGCTGCGAATCGTGATGCCGGAACGCGCCCCCGGCGTGTTGGGTGTATCGTCCATGGCCATCCCCTCCGTTGATTCGTGCGAGAAGCGCAACGTGACTCCCGTGCCGGCGGTCCCGGCCTCGGCGGCGGCATCCTCTCCGGCTCCCGAGTCGCCGGCGATCGCCTCCTCATCGGCATCGCCGCGACGTTCGCGCAGCACGCCCTGCACCATGTTCCCCACCTCCTCGAGCGCGCGCCGAACGCGGCCGAAGCTCGCCCCCTCCTCCTCTCCGCAGCGCAGGCGCAGAAAGGCGTCCAGCCGATCCATCACGAGCGCGCACCCGGCAATGTCGCGCGAGGCGGTGCGGTAGAAATCATCGGCGGTGAGCATCGCGCTGGCATTGAAGTCCGCGAGCGTGACGGCTCCCTCGTCCGCTTCCTGGATCGCACGCGGGTTCTTGCGCACCTGGTTCTGCAGCCGCTGCGCAGATTCCAGATCGGAGAACGAATACGCGCGTGCGTCGCCGGTCGTCGGCCGCGTAATCGGCAGCGTGCGGACTCGAATGCCCATCTTCTCGTTCAGCCACACCAGCGGCGCCATGCGGAACTCCAGGTCGCCGTCGTCGGGGAACGGATGAAGCTCCTCCCAGTACCGCTCCGACAATGCGAGGATGACCTCCAGACCGCGCCGCAGCCCGGCGAATCCCTCCAGCTGCGTCAGCGCCTCGGCCAGCCAGACGGCCACCTGAAGATCCTTCGAGCGCGTGCGCAGCGTCTCGACGCAGAGATCCCGAACGCGGGCCCAGTCCGCCTTCTTCAGCTCGGTCTGCCAGATCCCCTGCGGGAGCGCGGGGTCGTCCTCGCGGCGCGCATCGCGGATCTGGTCGTACACCGGATCGTACAGAAGCGCCACGCCGGCCGGAGCATCCGGGGCGATCGGTTCGAGCAGATCCTTGATTTCGAACGATGCGGCCATAGGCGCTACAGCTCCGGTGCATTCGTGGTTGGGAACGTCGGCATCGTCTGCATGTCGCGGCGGCCGCGGCCGATCGGCGTAACGCGCAGGAACACACGGGCCTCGCCGAGCGTCGGGGGCGTGAAATGCGTGACGGCCGATGCCGCCGAGACCGCCGGGATGGTCCCCATGTCGAACTCCAGCACGTTCGGCTGCGCGCCGCGCTCCAGATGCGCGACCGGCGCCCGGTGCACGCTGAGCAGATGCAGCAACGACCACGCCGAGATGTTGTAGGTGTACTCGACGGATCGGTCGTGAACGCGGCCGCTGCCGAGATAGATCTCACGCGGCATCACATCGGAGTTGGCGGCCCATCGCAGCGTGAACCGCATCCGATCGCCCACCTTCCAGTCCACACGCCACGGCACGCGGCCCCGGCGCACGTACTCCTGCGTGGAGATGGACTGCTCCCCGATCTCCAGTGCCCAGTCGATGATGTCCTTCCCTTCGATCTCCTTCACCTGGTTCACGCGCAGTTCCACCTCCACCGGCAGGGAAGGAATCTTCTCGGTGGTGGTATCGAACAGCGGCGCCAGGAACGTGCGCACGCGGCGCAGCGAGTCGAGGAACCGGTAGGCGGCGCGCTCCGCAGGGGTCGCCGAGTCGCGGCCCCATCGGCGCGCCACCACGTCGTACGTGGCGTTGAACGCGTCGAAGCGGCGGAAGAATCCGGTGATCGCCGGAAGGCTCGCCGATCCGGGCGGCTGGGTCTTGAACGCGTTGAAGTCGGCGAACGGGAAACGCCCCACGAACGTGGCGTTGAACTCCTCGGCCAGATCGTTGTACTGCAGGCGCGCGCGGATGATCAGGATCCTGGTGAAGATCGAGTCCAACTGGCGGCGCACGATCTCGCGACGAACGAGGAAGTAGTTGGAGGTTCCCATGCGCGTCAACCGATCGCGGAAGTTCGCCTCGGTGATGCCGTCGAGATCGAGGAACATCCTGTCGATGGCCGACACGGAGTTGCTCGGCACCTTCGTCTCGAAGCGGTGCAGCTCGGTGGCGATGCGGCGCCATTCCTCGGCGCGCGCCGAGCGGCCGAGATCGGCCGACGCCATGAACCCGACGAGCGGCTCGGAACTCTTGTCCACCAGCTCCTGCAGCGCGGCGCGGTCGGCGGCCTGCTTGTCGGCGATCGCCGCCTGGTCACCCTCGAACACCGTCAGCGCGAACGGTGCGTCGGGATCGTTGACCCACCGGCGCAGCCGGTCGTCATCCAGCGTGTACAATCCAAGGCGGTCGCGGCCCCGGCTCAGATCGGCCAGCATCCCCTCGCACTGCGCGCTCAACGCCCCCACGAATTCGCGCTGGCTCGGCAACTGCAGGGTCTCGAACTGTGCCATCAGCATCGCGATGTTCGACGACGCGGCGCCGATGGACTTGATCTCGCGCTGCGTGTTCTCGAGCCCGCTGTAATCCGGTTCGGTGCGCTGCGCGGCATTGACCAGGGTAACGAGCGAGGCATCGGTTCCGGATTTCATGGCCCGCGTGACGGGAGCCTGCAGGCGCTGCGGGAAACGTGGGAGCCCGGAGGCCGCGTAGTTGTTGTACATCTCCACCAGCTTCTGTCCCTGCGCGAGCGGTTCGTTGCTCCAGAAAACCCGCAGGCCGCCGAGGCGCTTGTTCACCAGGCGTTCGGGCGCCCTCGGGAGCATGAACCGCTGCGCGAGCAACTCCTCGATGGCGCCGTGCAGCGTGTCGAGCATGCCCGCGGCGCGCAGGCCGGTGCCCGCCTCGTCCGGCTCGATCAACGGCCCGCCGATCGCCGCATGGATCTGCGAGCGCAGCTCGGTCTTCAACTCGGCGAACCGTGTGTAGCATCGGTCGAGGAACTCCTCGCCTGGATGCGAGATGCCGGTGAAGCTGGAGGAATCGATCACGCCGAGCAGTTCGCTGAGCTGCCTTGTTGGAGCGAACTGTTGCTGCGCGATCCACGCCGTGGACGTATCGCGCAACGCCCGGTGCAGCGTCCTGATCCACACCGTCAGATCCTGGAGTCGCCCCGTCACCTCGAAGCCGGAGGCGCCCGGCGACTGGATGTGCGTGAGGTCCGCGATGATGGCCCGCACCGAGAGGATCAAAGGATTGTCGCGGAACATCCGCTCCTCGAGCGCCTGCAACAAGACGCGCGCGGTGTTGGCCGTCGAGTCGGCGTATTGGTCGTACTCGAACGGAAGCGTGTCCTGAATCTCGAGCAACTGTCCGTAGTGGTTGCCGCGCTGCAGGAACGAAGCGGGGAGTTTGCGACGGAACAGGAAGTAGACGAGATCGGCCACGTTGCGCACGCTTCGGCTGCGCGGCAGATCGTTGTACAACGCCACGTGCTTCTCGAGCTCGGCCATCCGCTCGGCGAACACCTTCACGTTGCGGTACTGCACCGACTGCTCCACGTCGAACACGACCGACGCTCCGGTGTCGTGAGCGGCGGAGCGATAGCGGAATCCCTGCAGGTCGTTCGCCTTCGCATTCAACTGATGGTACATCGCCTTGATGATCACCGAGGAGAAGGCGCGGCCGAACGTGGACTCCACGGTGTCGTGCACGCCGAAGAAGTAGGAGCTGGGATAAAACGGTGAGTTCAGTTGCGCCGAGTCGACGTGGATCAACCCATCCAGCAGCTTCTCGGCGAAGTCCGCGTAGTCGTTGCTGGTAATCCGGGCGCCGCCGTGCACGGCCAGGAGGTCGTGGCGCACGCTGTCCAGTTTGACGTGGATCTCCCCCATGGTCTGCTGCATGCGTGGGAACGCATAAAAAGCCGCCAGAAGCGAGAACACGCCGATCAGGGCCATGCCGATCTGCGTGGCCAGCACGCCGCGATGCGCCGCAATACGGCCGCGCGTCACCGGCTGCGCCAGCGATGCCTCGGGGAACACCTTGTCGAAGAAGAGCGATTCCGCGAACCGCACGG
>CAZJYH010000481.1:3083-4267 GCA_964549365.1 uncultured Alphaproteobacteria bacterium | reverse complement strand
GCGAAGCGGAGCGGCAGGAACTGGCCGGGTTGATCGCCGAGGGGGACCGGCTGCGCATCAACATGCATGCATCGACCTACGCGACGGCACCCACCGACACGCTGCGCGGCGTGCTGACCTACATGCATCGCGGGCACCGCCGGGCGTTCGAGCTGAACGTGCCGGTGACACGGAAAGAGTAAACGCTCCGCCCCCTCCCGGGGGGAGCATGACGCAATCGCACAATCATCGTTCACCTGTTTCCATACACGAGGACATCCATGAATATCACCCGCAGAATTCTCATCCTTCTCGGCGCGGCCGCGCTTGCGATCGCCGTCCCCGCCCTGACGTTGTTCGGCCCGTCGCGCGCCGATGCCGACGACTCGCTCGCGCCGGACTTCACGCTCGCCGATGTCCACCAGACAAAGCACACACTATCGGAATACAAGGGGAAGTATGTCGTGCTGGAATGGCTCAACTTCGGCTGCCCGTTCGTGCGGAAGCACTACGGCACGCAGAACATGCAGACGCTGCAGAAGAAGTACACGGAGAAGGGAGTGGTGTGGCTGGCGATCGTGTCGTCCGCGCCGGGGAAGGAAGGGTACTATCCGCCCGATGAGCTGAATGCCGTGGCGGAGAAGCAGTCCTGGGCCGGCTCGGCGCTGCTGCCGGACTCCGATGGAAAGGTCGGCAAGCTGTACGGTGCCCGGACCACTCCGCACATGTTCGTGATCGACCCGACGGGGAAGGTGATCTACAAGGGAGCAATCGACGACAAGCGCACGGCGGATCCCGACGATGTGAAGGAAGCCGTCAACTACGTGGCAGCGGCGCTCGATGAGGCGATGAGCGGCAAGCCGGTCACGACGCCCGCCACGCAGCCCTACGGCTGCTCGGTGAAGTACTGAGCCGCCGGCCCCGGATCCACCGGCGGTGCGTTTCCAGCCATTAACAACAGAGCGTCATGGCCGAACATTCGGCTCCCGCCGCCGGTCCTCTCGCGCGCTCGAAGCCGTGGATACTCGCGGCAACGGTGATCGGCGCCAGCATGTCGTACATCGACAACACCGTGGTGAACGTTGCCATGCCGGTGCTGCAGCGTGACTTCGGAGCCCGGCTGGATGCGGTGCAGTGGGTGGTGGAGGCATACACGCTCTTCGTGGCCGCGCTGGTGCTCGTGGGCGGCTCGCTTGGCGATCGCT
>CAZJYH010000481.1:0-3073 GCA_964549365.1 uncultured Alphaproteobacteria bacterium | reverse complement strand
CGCATCTACGCAACGGGCATCACGCTGTACGCTGTCGCTTCCGGCTGGTGCGCCCTCGCGCCGGACATCGGGCAGTTGATCGCGGCGCGAGCGCTGCAGGGGATCGGCGGAGCGCTGCTCATTCCCGGCAGCCTCGCGATCATCACGGCCGCGTTCGAGGAACACGAACGCGGCAAGGCGATCGGGACGTGGTCCGGATTGTCCGCGGTCTCCACGGCAATCGGCCCGCTGCTGGGCGGATGGCTCGTCGACGCGGTCTCGTGGCGCGCCGTGTTTCTGATCAACATCCCGATGGCGGCGATCGTGCTGCTGTTGCTGGCGCGACACGTGCCGGAGAGCCGCAACGAGGAGGCTCCGGCACGTTTGGACTGGACCGGCGCGACCGTTGCGGCGCTCGGCCTTGCGGCGTTCACCTACGGGCTGATCGGCGCGGGCGCGCACGGCTTCTCCGGCCTCGACGTGCTCGGGCCGTTGATCGGCGGCGCGGCCCTGCTCGCACTGTTCATCGTGATCGAACGGCGCGTCGGCTCGCCGATGCTGCCGCTGGGCCTGTTCGGTTCCCGCATCTTCAGCGGCGCCAACATCCTCACGCTGCTCCTGTACGCCGCGCTGAGCGGCATGTTCTTCTTCATGGGGTTCAACCTCGTGCAGGTGCAGAAGTATTCCGCCACCGCCACCGGCGCCGCGTTCCTCCCGTTCATCATCTTCATCTCGGTCCTCTCCCGATGGTCTGGCAACCTGGCAACCCGCTACGGCGCCCGACTTCCGCTGGTGGTGGGCCCGCTGACGAGCGGCACGGGTTTCGCGCTGCTCGCGTTCGCCGGCGTCGGCGGCACGTACTGGACCGGCTTCTTCCCGGGCATCTGCGTGGTGGGGCTCGGTATGGCGTTGACTGTGGCGCCGCTCACTTCCACGGTCATGAATGCCGGCGGCGCGCAACATGCCGGCACCGCGTCGGGCATCAACAACGCGGTGTCGTGGCTCTCGGGCCTGCTCGGCATCGCGGCCCTGGGGATCGTGGCGCTCGGGATCTTCAGCAGCGAACTGGATCAGCGCCTTGCCGCGGCTCCGATCGGCACAGCACTTCGCGCCGAGCTCGCGGCACAGCGCACCAAGCTTGCCGCCATCACCATTCCCCGCACCGCCACGCCCGCCGAACATGCCGCCGCCGAGGCATCGATCGGCCTCGCCTACGCGGAGGCGTTCAAGGTGGTGCTGCTCGTTTGCGCGGGGCTCGCCGGAGCGAGCGCGCTGGTTGCCGCGGTGACCATCGGGCCGAAGAGAAGGGTCGACGACCGGGAGGATTGACGATCCTCACAACACTACGCGCCGGTACGGTCCATCAGGGTCCGTACCGGCGCGTAGTGATTCAATCATCGAGCCGTGAACGCCCGGCGCATCCGGGCACGACGGCAACGAACATCCGCTCGTCAGAATCCCGCCTCGACCCGCAGCCCCAGCAGCCGGAGCTTTCCGAAGTGCGTGCCGCCGAACGACGACTCGAACTTGTAGAGGTACGGCGTGTCGAGCACGTTCTCGGCGGTGAGCACAACGCGGGCGTCGGCGCCGATCAGCTCCTACAGGTCGATGCCGGCGGCAACGTCGAACGTGGCGTGCGGCGCGACGGCTTTATCCGGCGAGCCCGGGCGCTCCGACTCGAGCGAGAGAAGATCGATCACGTCATCCGAATAGCCGCGGCGGCGCAGCTCCGCGCGTGAAGCCTCGGGGTCGAGCCCGTTGCCGTCGCGGTCGGTGAGATCGAACGGCAGGCCGCTGTCCAGCCGGCCGCCGTGCGTGGCAAACAGCCCGACCGGGCCGTTCGGCACATCGTAGAGCGTTGCGTTGTAGCCGCCGATGATGTCGATGTCCACGCCGGAGGCAGGAACGACATCGAGCTTGCCGAAGAAATGCTTCCCCTCGCCCGAGTCGTGAATCGGGTCGCCCGAGGCGATCGGGTCGAGATACCGACCGCTGCGGCTCATCGCCGGCGAGATAGAGCCCGCCCCAACCGCCGAGATTTCCGCGCGTGCGCGAAGAACGGGCGATCGAATCCGGACTTGGTGGTGACGGCAAGCACTGCCGCCGACGTGCGCCCATACTCCGCGCTCAGGCCGCCGGTCTGAACGTCCACCGACTTGATCAGGTTCGCATTGAAGAGGCTGGAGTACACACGCGTCAGGTTCGCGCTGATCGGTATGCCGTCCACCACATACTGCACGTGCGCGTCCTCGCCGCGCACATGCAGGCGCCCGTCCTCGTCGGGAACAACGCCCGGGGTGCGAGCAGCATCGCCTCGATCCCTTTTCGGAGGAGACGGCCGGAAGCGCGGCGATGTCCGCCGCCGTGTAGAATGTGTGGGCGCCGCTCTTCCGTCGATCGAGCGGTGCGCGCTCGGCGGTGACCGTCACGGCCGGAAGCCCGGCACGGCGCAACGAGTCGAACGTGACCTGCACCGGCAGGCCCGTTGCCACCACCACGCGACGCTCCGCAACGAGCGACGAATCCAGGAACAGCCGCAGCGCGTAGCGCGCGTACGGTACGTCACGGAACGAGAAGCGCCCATCGCTCCGTGCCCGCGTCTCCTGCACCACGGCACGCGACGTGGTTTCCACCAACAGCAGCCGTGCCGCCGGGATCGGTTCGCGGATTGCGCCCTCGATCTCGCCGACCGATCACTGCGCGACGGCCGACGCGGAAGCGAGGCATTGCCAGAGGTGAAGGACGGCACAGAGTTGGGTGTAGCGCTTCATTTCGGGGCTTGAGAGTGAGATGAATGCCGGAGTGAACCGTTAAAACACGAACGCCGTTCCGTCGGATACCAGCACGTTCCCCCATGATGGACCTCGGTGTTGAAATTGGAATGGGCCGACGTTTGAAACTCGGCATGACGGCGCTAGATTGCCCGCCGCACCGTTGCAACCGCACCGTTGCCGCCCGGCCGCATCGCATCACGACAGAGCCGTCGGTGCATGCGAAGGCGAACGGGCACGAGATCCACGATCCTCACGAACCTCCGAACACCATGCGTACACACGGTACCCTCTTCGCCGTTCTGGCCCTGCTCGTCGCGGCG
>CAZJYH010000480.1:3397-4285 GCA_964549365.1 uncultured Alphaproteobacteria bacterium | reverse complement strand
CGCTGCTCGCGGCCACCCTCCACCCCGGCCGTGGCACATTCCAATGATATTTGCCCTCGCAATCCACATAGAGGGTGTAGATCTTTCCGTCGCAATCGTCCTCGAACATCGTCCAGGTTTCACGCCGCCCGTTCTCGCACTCGCGGCCACGTTGTTCCTTGATCCTGGCTTCCGCAGGAGTGGTCATGATGCCTGACGCCAGAACCACAAGCATCAGCGTACGAATAATGAACCCCATGTGACTCCTTGTTCATTCAATGATAGGTTGCCGTACCCGTCCCGCACCGTCGGCCTCGCTCGTCGCGAAGCGGTCGAAAATGAACGCATGTCGCCGATGGCCGATTCCGCCCTGCGCGTCAGGGCGCCGGCGACGGCCGATCGCGCCCGTTCTCCAGTTGCGCCAGCATCACGCGCACGCCGTGCCACTCCGATTCGGTGGGGCGTACGGACCATCGCCATCGCGCGTCGAGGCGTGCCGGCAGCGTCGCCAGCACGATCCCTCTCCCCGCATGAAAATGCCGCGCGGGGAGCGCGTCGATCAGATCCAGGATCGGCGGCGCCATTTCCGGGATCTCCCAGGCGGCACGCAATAATTGCGCGATGCTGGAGGCGACAAGCAGCCGCGAACGGTCCGCATCGGTGGTGTTGCTCATCGGAAGAAATGGTTCCCGTCGGACACGCCGACCATTATTCGGAGAAATGCACCGCAACGCCCGCGTGTCGCTCGATCACCGGGCGCCGTCTGATTGTCGGGCCCCGGCCGACCGCGTTCAGGCACCGGCGGTCGCGATGCCCGATCGATCGACACGAACATACTCGGCCGCATGTCGGCCGCGCCAGTCCCCCAAACGGGTACTTTTCGATCGAATCCGGAATGATGGCGGCGTT
>CAZJYH010000480.1:0-3387 GCA_964549365.1 uncultured Alphaproteobacteria bacterium | reverse complement strand
GTTCCATTACGACAACGGTCCGTCGGCGATAACCGGCGGACCGTGTGCGGGGCTGATTTATTGACACTTGCTCCCGACGCTGAACCGAAATTCAGCGTGGGTACATCATGCGTTCACGTCGAGCAACATTCTCGCGCGGAATTTCTCCGACGCAACCGTCGGCATCTCGCGCATCATCGCGCCAGGACAACAAATTCGGTGCGGCGATTTCTCGCGCGCCCGGGCTCGGTGCCGTTGTCGTCCACGGGCATCGACTCACCGAACCCGCGCGATCGCAGCCGATCGGCCGGCACCCCCGCGACAACCAACGCGTTGAGAACGGCGGCGGCGCGCTTGTCCGACAGGGCCTGATTATACTCCTCGGTTCCCACCGAGTCCGTGTGGCCCCGCACCTCCACCTTCAGGCGCGGATGGGCCTTCATCAGATCGCTCACCGCGGTGATCACCGGCATTGCCTCCGTACGCAGATCCGACTTGTTGAATTCGAAGAAGACGAGATTCATGGATTTCGGAAGATCGATCACCGTGGTATCGCCGCGCAGCGTGTTGTAGACCGCCGTTGCGCCGAGCGTGCGATCCGATCGCGGCACGTTCACCGACAGGCGCGCGATGTGCTTGCCGATCTTGAACAACGGCTTGTAGGTCACCAGGTAATAATTGCGCAGGCTGCGATAGATATCCTCGAAGGCCGACTTCAGCTCCTCCGGCGTATACGTTTGATAGAACCGCCCGCCGGTGAACGTGGAGATGTCGCTCAGCGCGTCGCGGTTGACGGCGCCGAACGCGATGGTGAAGATGGGGATGTTGTTCTGCCGGCAGAGGCTGTAGAGCGCCGTGGGGTTGATCGTGCTGGCGTTGTCCTCGCCGTCGGTGAAAAGCACCACCGCGCGCGGGTGATCGCCCGGCGCCGACGACACCTGATCGGCCCCCATCTTCGCGGCGGAGTAGACGGCGCTGTAGCCGCCGAAGCCGCGCAGCCCCTTGCCGTCGAACTTCGAGAGGAGATCGGCGGTCGATGCGGTCAACGGCGCCACCAGCTGCGGCTCCTTGTCGAATTTCACCAGGGCGATACGATCCTGCGAGCGCTTCAGCTTCACGAACCCGGAGGCCGCATCCTCGAGCTCCTCGATGTTCGATCCCATGGTGCCGGAGTAATCGAGTGCCAGAGCCAGCTCGTACGGGATGCCGTCCTGATCGCTGAACTCCCGCACGGAGAAATCGGCGATCGTGTCGGCCCGCCCGTCGTCGCCGATCTGCTCGGTCAGCCCCGTCCACACCTTGCGGTAGTCGCCGTCGCCGCGGTAGTACGGCGGAGCCAGATTGGTGATCAGGCGCCCGCGATCGTCATGGACGCGCACGAACAGCTGCACGGAATCCGGGTAGGGATCGGAGTTGACGCGCCACACCTCCATCGTGATACGCGAAGGGTCCGCCGAATCGATCGCGGCGGTGCCGGTCATGTACACCGGTGGCGTGTAGCCGGCCGGCGGCTGATAGGTGATGATCGGCTTGACCGACTCCTTGAACGATTTGCACCCGCCGATCGCGAGGAGGAGCGGCAGCGTTGCGATCACCGCCGGTTTGAGCATGCTTCGAAGATTCATACGTCGAAAGATACAAGCATCGGAACAGATCGAGCCAACATCGGGCTCGTACCCGCGGGCCCCGGGTGCCCGGGAACATCATTGGACGATCGGCCCATCACCGGAGCACTGCGGCCGTTTCGCCGGGGCCACGCCGCGTCGCGGCCCCGAAAGTACACGCATCGGCATCGTTTTCGTAACACGATCCGTCGGACACCGCCGGATCGCGTCGCGTGCGCCGGAGGGGCATCCATCATAATCGGACCGACGGCCCGGGCGGCGCAAGGCAGATCGAATCCCGGCAGCGTCCGAGTCCGACGTGCATACCGAACGCTCGGCACGCCATGCCCGGTCGATCATCGCCACGGCGCGACCCGATGCAATCGAGGCACGCACGGGAGCAGCCGTTGGCGGCCGTACGCCGGGATGGGCATTCCTGTCGCCGACGTTCTCCACACCGGGACGCTGCCCGCTTCCCGGCGCCGGCATGCGTCCGGAGCGCCCACTCCGAAGCGAGCTTTCGGCCGGCCCGAAGGCAAGAAGTGTTACACGATTCAAACCCCGGGCTTGCGTGTACATGGGGAATAACTTTTACTATCTTTGCCCACTCGATGGCCGCTTCGAGGGTAGAGCCCGCCACGCTTGCGCGCATGATCGGCTTACGGCACATCATCTCCCTGCGAGTCGAACGGAAGAGTTGCGCACGCTGCATTGGTCTGTACACATCGGCGTTCCATCTCCCCCTCGCCCAACAGTACGGCACGATATCAACTCAACGTTCATCGATACCAACCAGACGCAATAACAGATGAATATCCACGAGCATCAAGCAAAGGAGCTGCTCGGCGCTCACGGTGTGCCGGTGCAATCCGGGCGTGTGGCGTTCACGCCGGAGCAGGCCGTTGAAGCCGCTCACACCATGACCGAGGCCGGCAGCACGCTGCTCATCGTCAAGTCTCAGATTCATGCGGGGGGCCGCGGCAAAGGGATCGTCCACGACGTGGTCACCAACGAACCGGTCGTGTACAACGGCAAGGAACTGCGCGGCGTGAAAGTGGTTCCCGTCGGCGAGGACAACCCGCTGCACGAGGTCTACGAAATCGCCTGCCGCATCCTCGGCAACAAGCTGATCACGCTTCAGACCGGCCCCGCCGGCAAGGTGGTCAATCGCCTGCTGATCGCCGACGGCGTGGACATTGAAAAGGAGTTCTACTGCTCCGTCCTGCTGGATCGCGCCACCGGCAAGAACATCATCATGGCCTCCACCGAGGGAGGCGTCGAGATCGAAACGGTGGCCGAGGAGGCGCCGGAGAAGATCGTCCGTGAATACGTGGAGCCGGGCATCGGCCTGCAGGGCTTCCAGGCACGGCGTCTCGCGTTCGGCCTCGGGCTGAGCGGCAAGGCCCACAAAAGCTTCATCACCTTCATCAACGCGCTGTACAAGGCGTATGTGGCGATCGACGCCGCCATGGTGGAGGTGAACCCGCTTGCGTTGACGACCTCGGGCAACATCATCGCCGTCGACGCGAAGGTCTCCATCGACGACAACGCGCTGTATCGCCATCCGGACATCGAGGCGATGCGCGACGAGTCGGAGGAGGATCCGCTCGAGGTGGAAGCCGGCAAGCACAACCTGAACTACATCAAGCTGGACGGCAACATCGGCTGCATGGTCAACGGCGCCGGCCTTGCGATGGCGACGATGGACATCATCAAGCTGGCAGGCGGCGAGCCCGCGAACTTCCTGGACGTCGGCGGCGGCGCCAGCGTTGAGCGCGTTGCGGCGGCCTTCCGCGTGATGATG
>CAZJYH010000479.1:0-4285 GCA_964549365.1 uncultured Alphaproteobacteria bacterium | reverse complement strand
CTGTATGATTGCGCGTCCGGCCGACAGTCCATTGCCGGGCCGATCGACGAGGCGATGAAGCGGCATGCGTTCGCCGGGGTGCTGTATCCGATTCTGACCGTCGGCGGAGACAGGTGCCTGTATGTGAGCCAGTCGCCCACGCGGAGGCTCGATGTGTACGGGCCGGACGGGGAGCTGCGGCGTTCGCTCCTCCCGGGTTATGGCGCCGCGCGGCACGAATATGTCGAGGATCTCGACTCGGCCCAGCTTCGGCAATTGACCAAATGGGTGGAGATCAACCGGCGGACTTCGCAGACGACGGCGATGTTCGTCGACGCCGTCGGCTCGAGAATCGGCGTCGTCTACGTCAACACCGAATACCCGACCGGATGCGCGGATCCCCATGCACCCGACATGCGCCTTCGACGCTACCTGCATCGCATGGACGGATCGGGGCGCCACCTCGATCGCGACGATATCGAGCTGCCGCTCGGAAGCGTCCCGTTCGCGCTCGACGGTTCGCGACTCGGTGTCGCCGAGCCGGACGGCGATTTCCTCGATCTCGTATGGTACGCGCTTCCGGAGGATCTCGTGCGTCGTTGACGCGGTACCGCAGTTCGCCGTTCACCCGCGCATCGAGGAACCGATCGCGGCACGGCCGTTCATCGCGCTCCGGCGGGCCACGACGGTGGAACGCAGGCGCGGGGATGCCGATCGATGCTCATGTCGGAACGTCGGACCGAGCTCGAGCACGGAACCGCCCGCGGCAACCCTCGGAAAGTCGCTCTTGCGTGCTGTCGATGCATCCGTTATGTTTGGCCCCGCAACACGTTCTATCCCCAGCAACGTGTACCGGAATGCGCGCTCAGGTGCGCCCAATAGTACACCCACAGCTCATTAATATCCATGGAGTCTCACGACGGACATCCGTGCTGTTCGCCGTGCCTCGACGGTTGCATCCCAGTCGACGACGTTCATCGTGGTCGGCAACGCCACTGCGCGGACCAGGCAGCGTGTCACCGTCGTTGTTCCTGAGTCCGCACTGCACATCGTTGCCGTCAACTACCCGTGCGCACGGGGTGCCGCTTTCGCTTCCATGCGGCCGGGCTCAGGCGGCCGTACATGGAGGCGGTGAGGAAGCGCGGGGCGCCGATATCAACGGGAGGGGGCAATTTCTGTTCGCCCGACGCGCGCCGACGATTATTGCGCCGCGTCGGCGCCGTCGGTCAATGGCCATTTTGTGGGCAATTTGCGCGTGGATTGCGCGATTATGCCGACGGGGTTACCCGAATGTAGTCTCGGTGTATCAGCTAATCGTCCATGCTGTTCGCAACATGCTTGCAATCGCTCGTGTGAGCAATTAAATTTGCAGTTCGGTCCCGCAGTCAGCCCAAACAACGTCGATACGTAAATATCACCGGCGCCGAGCCGTAATCCCGGCCCGTTTTCTTTTCGTGCGGAATTATCGCGATGAATAGTCGTGCGCATTTCCGTGCGTAGAGGGAATATTGCGGTCATCCGGCAGCTGCGTGCGCTGCGTCGGGCGTTCACGTTGCGGGCCGTTGTATACTGTCGGGATGCACCATATCAGTTATTTCGTTCGTCTGAAATTCCATGCGTTCAACAACAGCATTGTTATGATATCCCCTCCGTCGCCGTGCGTTGGCCTGATCTCGCGCGGTGATGTTTTTCTCAGGAATTATCAGGACAAAGGAGTACCACTGATGAGCATTCGTATTGCGCGCCGTGTGATGGCGCTGGTTCTTGTCATGATGTCGGTCGCCGTTCTTCAGAGTGTGACCGCGCGTCCGATCATCGTTATCCGTGATCCGCAGATTCGTTTCTATCCTGGCTCATTCCCGTGCCCCCCGGGGCCCGGCTATTGCACGCGCTACATCATTCTCGGCATCGCGGCCCCGAGTCAGCCGGTGAATCATGACTACACCCTCACCGGTCCCGTGAAGATGGCGGCCAGCGTGAGCCAGTCGACGGCATATCTCGCCGACGTCAACGGCCTGCCGGTGCCGCAGACCATGATCGCCGCCGACAATGATGTCGTTATCCCGACGTATGAGGTGGAGGGAGGCCTGTAGGCCTTCCCTGACTGAGACGATAGCCCAACGCTGTGGGCCGTGGTTCACGGCGTTGGGCATGATTCATCTTCAAGCCGACAAGGGTATTCCATGTACCGCCCCTCTCGAATTCCAGCTGCCGTTGCCGTTCTGATGCTCGTTGCCGGCGCAGCGTTCGCGCAGAGCCCCGCCGCGGCGGTGTACCGCGCCGCGACCGGCGACGCTGAAGGGAAATGCCTCTACGCCATCTTCACGTTCAGCGAAGGGTCGTGCCAATCCTGTCTCGAGGAGATCGGCCATGTCTGGTGTCCGGCGCAGGATCTTACGCCCGCGCCGGGGAAGATCGGGCTGCTGCTGCTGTTCAATACGCCGCGGCTGAGCGTGGTGGAGAAGATGCGGGCGCGCATGCAGGGGGGCGGATGCAGGGCTCCGTTCGTCGTGGACACCAACGGCGCGTTGAGCGCGCGCCTGTTCTCGACCGACGCCGCCGGGCAGATGGTTCTCGTCGATGGGGAAGGGCGTACCATCCTGCATCGGATCGTTGGAGAGCGCGACGAACTCAGCGCCCACCTCGCGTTCGACGGCGGGCCCGCGCGCACGGCCGCATATCTGGACTCGATCGTCCGTGAGTGCAGGGCCGGCGCCGCGACATCGCTTTCCGACGCCACCGGCGCCGGCGCCGCGGCGCCGTGGGTCTCGGGGTTGCGCGCCGTCGACTCGGTCACGTTGGGGGCGGCCGACACCGTGGAGATCCCGTTCGCGTTCTCCTACGCGCCGATGGACCGCCGTTACCTGTTCGTGGGGGGCTTCGACAATCGGATTTACCTCTACGACAGCACGGGGCGGAGAACCGGTTCCATCCGGGTGGACACCACGATGACCCCCTCGGCCGTGCGCCTGCGGAACGACACGCTGTACGTCGTCGGGGGGATCGTCGACACGCTCCGATATACGCGCGGTCCCGATTCGATCCTGATCATCGACAACGTGATCACGCTGGCGAAATACAACATGGCCGGCAAGCAGTTGTCGCGCCATCGGATGAAGCCCACCGGACCGCTCTCGCTCGGCAACGACCTGCAGATCGGCGCCGCATCGGTCTACGTGACGGCGCAGCGGTCGGTGACCTCCTCATTTTTCCACGGTCGTGGGATCGATCGCGACGCGTACTTCCGTGAGATCTACGACCCGAAAAACTACGCGGCCTATGTGGACACGATGAAGCTTGTCCGCGAGTTCGATACCACGATGCATCTGCGGCGGTCGTTCGGATATCTCCCGCGCGATCTCGCCTCGTTCGGGTTCAAGCGATCGCACTACTGGCTGGAATACAACCGGTGGCTGGCGGAGCTGCCGAGCGGCACGGTGGCGTGGCTGCACTGTGCGTCGCCGCAGCTTGCGCTCTATCGCGATGGGTTGCTTCTGCGCACCATCGATCTGCGCGGCGACTATTATCAGCCGATCACCGGCGAAGAGAAGGAGTCGGAGATCCCGCGATTCGTCGGCATGACGTCCGGCGAGGACGGCCTCCTGTACGTCGAGTACATCAAACCTGTGGCGAAGCAGCGATACCTGATCGTTGCCGACCCGATCTCCGGCAGGCGCGGTGCCGTTGTGCCGATGGGTTGGAACGAGCGTCTGGTGCGCGTCGACGCGCTGCGTCGCCCGCACGTCGTGCGCACCGGCGCCGCCATGCTGCTCGTCGTCTGCAAGCCGATCGAATAAATGTTTCGTTCTATCCCCCAACCGGCGCGCGGTTCAATTCTCCGCCCCGCCGGCGTCCAACAACCATATCACACCTAGGAGTAGCACGATGAACGTTCGTGTAATTCGCAGCATGTTCGTCTTCACCGTTGCCCTGATCGCCATGTCGGCCTTCCAGAGCGCATCGGCCCGTCCGATCATCATCATCAAGGATCCGGCACTCTACGTCTATCCGGGAAGCTTCCCGTGCGTCAACGGCCCCGGCTTCTGTGAGCGGTGGATCATCATCGCGCTTGCGGCGAAGGATGCCAAGCCCGATTTCGACTACACCAATACCGGTAACATCCAGATGGCCGCCAGCGTGCAGCAGCGTCAGGCGTTCCTGGCCGACGTGAACCTCGGCCCGATCCCGGCCTCGTTGGAGCCGTTCGACCAGGCCACCGTTATCCCGACGATCGATCTGGACGGCGGGCTGAACTAAGAGCCCATCCTGGAATTGACAATCAGATATTCCACGTGTCATTGCGAGC
>CAZJYH010000478.1:0-4287 GCA_964549365.1 uncultured Alphaproteobacteria bacterium | reverse complement strand
ACGCCCAGTTCCTCGGCTTCGGCACCACCAAGACCGCCCCGCCGGTGACCGACCGGGCCGTGAGCTGCTCGGCGATCCGACCGGAATGACGCTGTATGCCGACCGCTCGATTCCGCGGCCGGTGGTCGACTTCCTGCGGGGCATTCCCCAGGAGAACGCACGCATGGAGTACGCCGCATGGAGCAAGGGCGTTCTCCCCAACGGCTTCGGCGCACGTCGCTTCGTCGAGCTGAACCTTTCCGATAGCGACATCTACGCAGCACAATAAGGAGCGCATCATGGGAGCATCACGCTGGTCGGCCGATGACTGGGATCTGCACACCGCGGCGACATCGAACATGAGCCGGGCGCAGATCTTCGCGCGCAACTCGATCCACCCGGATTTCGACCCACGCAACATCAAGGTGCGTGAATCTGTCGACTCCGATGTCAACCCCAACTCCACGCCGATCATCCTGGCCGTCGACGAAACCGGATCGATGGGCGTGCTCGCCGAAACGATCATCCGCAGCGGTCTGGGAACGATCATGCAGGAGATCTACGCCCGGAAGCCGGTCTCCGATCCACATATCATGTGCATGGGCATCGGCGATGCGTACTCGGATCAGGCGCCGATTCAGGCAACGCAGTTCGAGGCGGACATCCGGCTCGCCAACCAGCTGCAGAACATCTTCCTGGAGGGGAACGGCGGCGGCAACGGCGGCGAGTCGTATCACCTGGCGTGGTACTTCGCCGCGTTCAAGACATCCTGCGACGCCCAGCGCAAGCGCCATCGCAAGGGCTACCTGTTCACCGTCGGCGACGAGGCACCACACGAGGTGCTGACGCGCGCGCAGATCCAGACCTTCATCGGCGACGCGGTCGAAACCGACATGACATCGCGCGGGCTGCTCGCGCTGCTGCGTCCGAACTGGGAGGTGTTTCACCTGATCGTCAACCCCGCCTACGCTGAGGCCGTGCCCAAGTGGCGCGAGTTGCTCGGTGAGCGCGCGATCGAGGTGGGCGACTACAATCGCCTTGCCGAGGTGATCATCTCGACGATCCAGATCATCGAGGGAGACGATCCGAACACGGTGGTGTCGAGCTGGAGCGGTGATACGTCGCTGGTGGTGGCCGACGCCGTGCGCTCGCTGACGCCGACCGACCCGGGAACGTCGGGCATCCGACGCATATGAGCATAGCCGCGTTGAGGCGGGCCACGGCCGTCATCGGCGCCGCCTTCGGCGACGAAGGCAAGGGCCTGATGACCGATCATCACTGCGCCGAACGGCGCGGGGATGTGATCGTGGTCCGCTTCAACGGCGGCGCGCAGGCCGGGCACACGGTGCAGCTCGGCGACGGGTCGCGACACGTCTTCCACCATTTCGGCAGCGGCACGCTCCGCGGGGCCGGCACATTCCTCAGTCGATTCGTTGTCGTCAACCCGTTGCTCTGGCGAAAGGAGCTGCCGGATCTTGCACGACTCGGCGTTGCGCCGTCGTTGGTCATCGACCCGAACGCGCCGATGACCACGCCGTACGACATGCTGATCAACCAGATCCTCGAGGAGCGCCGCGGCGCCGGCCGGCACGGATCGTGCGGCGTCGGGATCAACGAGACGATCGTCCGGAACCTCGACCGCCGGTTCGCCACGAGCGCGGGCGACATCGTCGACTTGAACGGATTGCGGAGCCGGCTGCTGGAGATCCGCGGCGCCTACCTGCCGGCACGCCTTGCCGCGCATGGGATCGACGCGGTCGACGAACGGAGCGCGAGGATCGCCGCCTCGGACGCGCTCGTCGAGAACTACCTCGATGCGGCGGAGCACCTGCGCGGCGAGTGCGCGCTCGCCGACGCGCTTACGGCCACCGCCGGGCACGCGGTGGTGTTCGAGGGAGCGCAGGGGCTTCTGCTGGACGAAGCACATCGGTTCTTCCCGTACGTGACGCGGGGAAGCACCGGGCTGCGCAACGTGCTGGCGATCGCCGGCGAGATCGGCATCGAGGCGATCGACGTCACCTACGTGATGCGAGCCTACATGACCCGCCACGGCGCCGGCCCCTTCCCCACCGAGCACCCGGCGCTCCGGTTCGCCGACGCAACGAACGTGCCGAACGATTACCAGGGAATTCTCCGATTCGGGTGGCTCGATCTTGATCTCATCGCCGAGGCGATTGCGGCCGACATGATGCTCACGGCCGGGTCCGACATCGCCGTGGCTCCCGCGATCGCCGTCACCTGCCTGGACCAGATCGACGAAACGGCACGATACCGGCACAACGGTGCGGTTCACGAATGCTCGCCGGAGGATCTCGTGGCGGCCGTGGCGCGCGCGATCGGCATCCCGGTACGGTATGTCGGCAACGGCCCAACACGAGCGGATATCCTTGCCGTCGAGGCGAACCGAACCACGGAACGCTGACGGCATTGTCGGTCAGCCGATCGTTTCGCATCTTGGGCCTCCACGGTTCCCCCACGTAGCATCGTACCGCACACGGCACGCGCCCTGAATGCCCGGCGGTTCACTCATGGATTTTAGGCCAACGATGGATACCATACGCATACCACGTCTCGCTTCACTCCTGCTTTGCGCGTCGGCCGCATTGGGCGCAATCGGCTGCAGCAATGAGACCGGACCGGGACCTGTTGTGCCCGACACGGCCGCTGTGGCCGTTCCGGTTCAGTTTTCCGCGGTTGCCGGCGGCGCACCGCTCGTGCTCGACTCCTCGTTCGTGTCGGATGCGGGGATCACCTACAAGATCTCGCGCCTTCGGTTCTACGCGACATCCTTCGCGCTGCTCGACACCGTGGGGCGGCTGGTGCCGGTAACCCTGGTGGACTCCGCGAACGTCCCGCTCAAGTACGGCGTGGCGCTGGTGGACTTCTCGCAGCCCTCCTCGCTGGCCCTCCGGGTTTCCGTGCCGCCGGGGAAATACACCGGACTGACCCTCACGCTCGGCGTGCCGCCGTTCGATGATCTCGGCAAGCAGTTGAACCACAGCGACGCCTCGGTACGGCAGCCGCCGCTCGATGTGGACACCGACATGTACTGGGGCTGGAACCCGGGCTACATCTTCCTCAAGATCGAGGGGAAGTCGCTGAGCGGCAAGGAATGGCTGAACTTCTACTACCACATCGGCCGCGACAAGCGACTCATGCCGGTCACGATTGCAAAGAACATCACGGTCTCCGGAAAGAGCGCGACGACGTTCGGCCTGAAGGTGAACACGAACCGCGCGTTCGTGACCGCCGACGGGACGCACCGTCCGAACATCCTCGGCGGCGAAGTGGACAGGATCGCGAACGACGGTGATGCAGCGGACACCGTTGCCTTGAACTGCGCGAACTCCGGATTCATCACGCTGGCGCCGTAACCGATGAGAACGCTAACGAACATGGACCATATGAGCGCAGGATATGGCCGTCGGCATCCCGCACGCGCGTTCGTGCTCGCCTGCACGCTGATTGCGGGCCTGACGCTGGGGGCGTGCAGCGGAACCACCGAGGCGCCGCCGCCGGCCGTGATAGAGGTGCCCGACGGATTCGCGCAGCCGAGCTACCCGGCCGACAACGTGCCGACTGCCGACCGCGTTTCGCTGGGCAAACGGCTCTTCTTCGACAAACAGCTCTCGCGTACCGGCGAGGTGGCCTGCGGTAGCTGCCACCTGCAGGAGAACGCCTTCGCCGATCCGCGCCGTTTCAGCATCGGCGTGGAGGGACGCGTCGGAACGCGGAACGCGCCGTCGCTGGCGAACATGCTCTACAACACGAGCTTTTTCTGGGACGGAGGCGTGCCGACATTGGAGCAGCAGGCGATCGGGCCGATCATCAACCCGCTGGAGATGGATATGACCATGGGGGAGGCGGTGGCGCGCGTGGCGGCGGACCCATCGTACGTGGACATGTTCAGGCGCGCATACAACGCGGAGCCGAACCCGGGATACGTTACCAAGGCGATCGCCTCGTTCGTGCGCACGCTCGTCAGCGGCCATTCGCGCTACGACAAGTATTCCTTCGGCGACCAGACCGCGATGACGGCGGCGGAGCTGCGCGGCAAGGACGTCTTCTTCGGGGAGAAGGCCGAGTGCTTCCATTGCCACATCGGCTTCAACTTCACGAACAACGGCTTCCGCAACAACGGGCTGTATCTCGATTACGCCGACCACGGGAGGCAGTTGATCACGGAGTTGTCGGTGGATCAGGGATTGTTCAAGGTGCCGACGCTGCGCAACGTCGAGTTGACGGCGCCCTATCTGCACGACGGCTCGCTGGCGACGCTGGAGGATGTGATCGACCACTACATGTCGG
>CAZJYH010000477.1:0-4289 GCA_964549365.1 uncultured Alphaproteobacteria bacterium | reverse complement strand
GTGCGCGAGTACGCAGAGAAGCACGGGATCGTGGAGATCGATCTGGCGGTGGAGCAGGGGATGCAGGAGAAGGCCCGGGAGTTCGTGGAACAGGGAGCGGAGATCTACCACGGGGTGTAGAGTCTCGACCATGCGAAAACGTGGACGGCCCCGATGTGCCCGCGCGCGCGTCGGGGCCGCCTCGTATCCTCCCCGTTCCCTCCTCCCCACATCGTGAATCCCGCGATTTCGACACGGTATCGACCACCGTTCCCGGGGTTGAAAAATATTGTACAGGGGTATTGATCGCCCGAATGGTTTGCTGTAATTTCGCCGAACGTTTGATGAGAGTCGCGGCGGGCGGGCGTATCAAACAAGGGCCCGCGCCGAAATTACCGGGCAATCCGCGAAGATATCCGCAAGTACAATCACTGTCGCCGCACCTCCCTCGCCGTCACGAAATCCGGGGAGCAAAATCCGGGCGATCGATGATCGGCACTGCCTATGTAAACGGCGGCGCATTCCATCCCACTATTTCACGAGCACCATGGCGATTTCCGTAAGGAGCACTCTTCTCGAGGCCATCGAGGCACTGCCGGCTCAGGCCACCTGGGAGGAGGCATTTCGTGCCGTCGTCGACACGATGGCGGCCGATCAGAGCACGGCGCGCCCGGCCGAACGCGCCGCCGGCGTTGTGAGCGAACCGCTGATGGAATACGTCGTCGCGGCGAAGCGGGGCGTCGGCGACGGGCGCTCGTTCCTGGTGATCGTCGAGCGCGACGACGACGGTTACTACGTCGGCTCGGCCCCGGCATTGCGCGGATGCCACACGCAGGGCCGCACGCTCGACGACCTCATGGCCAACATGCGTGAGGCGATCGAGCTGTGGCTGGAAGGTCCGAATGAGCCGTTGCCCCCGATGCAGTTCGTGGGGGTGCAACAGGTGCTGATTGCCGGATGAGCCCGCGAACACCGCGCATTACGGCGCGCGAGCTGTTGATCGCCTTGCGCCGCAAGGGCTTCCGCATCGAACGCATACGCGGAAGCCATCATTGCCTGTGCGGCCCGGACGGGCGCCGGGTGATCGTGCCGGTGCACGCGGGCGAGACGATCGGCGTGGGCCTGCTGCTGAAGATCCTGCGCGAGGCCGAGGTCGACATCGATGAACTGCAAGATCTGCTCGGTTGATGATCACCGCTCCCCTCAATAATGCCACGAACGTATATGAGGAATCCGGTGCCCGACGGTTCGGGTCGAAGGTTGTAAGTTCGGGACCGAGTCCGGGATCTTGAGACTCTGCGTACGCAAACTCCAATATCAACGGGAGCCTGTTACAGCAATGGCAACCAGCAGAAGGAACACGTATCTGAAGGAGATTGAGATCCGGTATAAGATCAAGAGGATCGATGACAAGGTGATCGGAAAGAGAGTAACGGATGCCAAAATTGTGGCCGACTTGTTCTCGGATCTCCAGAGCGAGTCCACGGAGAAGTTTCTCGCCGTCAACCTCGATGCCAATAACAAGATTCTATGTTTTGAGGTCGTGGCGATCGGATCCGTGGAGGCTATCTACCTGCGGCCGATGGAGGTGTTCCGTACGTCGATCATCGTCAACGCCTCGGCCGTGATCCTGGTTCACAACCATCCCTCTGGGGAACCGAACCCGAGCCCCGCGGACGTGAACTTTACGATAAAATGTATGCGGATTGCCGACGATCTTGGAGTGAACCTTCAAGACCACATCGTCATCGGACTTGAAGGGTACTACAGCTTTGCCGAG
This sequence comes from uncultured Alphaproteobacteria bacterium, assembly GCA_964549365.1. GTDB lineage: Bacteria > Bacteroidota > Ignavibacteria > OLB7 > OLB7 > JAFDZV01. The sequence continues at coordinate 2,530 of CAZJYH010000477.1, read as the reverse complement.
AAGGGTGTCGTCTGATTGCCGCCGTCCGTTGGCAATCCTCGCCATGAAGACGATTCGATCGTTCAAGCGCACACCGAAACGATCACGAACAACACAATCTCTCTCAATGAAAGCAATCTGGAACGGCACGGTTCTGGCCGAAAGCGACGACACGGTGGTGGTGGAAGGGAATCACTACTTCCCGCCGAGCTCGATCCATCGCGATCTGTTCTCCGACAGCGACACGCACACGGTCTGCCCGTGGAAAGGCACGGCAAGCTACTACAACGTCGTCGTCGCCGGCGCGGTCAACAAGGACGCGGCATGGTACTACCCGGAGCCGAAGGAGGCCGCCGCGCAGATCAAGGATCACGTGGCCTTCTGGCGCGGCGTCGTCGTCGAGTGAGGGCCTCTCAGCGGTGCGTTTGCCGGTAGGCACGATACTCGGGTGAGCGTCGATAGTCCTCGGAGTATTCGAGGCCGTTCAGCCATTGATCGATGAAGCCCGGCCACATGCGCCGGTCGAGCACCGCGAAGCAATCGGTCGCGGGTCCGAATTGCTTCATGTGGATGAGGATGTCGAAGAGGAGCGCGTACGGGAACGTGACCGATGAATCGGCGGCGACATACCGAGCAACGTATTTGCGCCCGGTCTCGAGGTCTTCCTTCAGGCCGTGAATCCACCCGCGCTCCACATCAAGGTAGGGATCGCCTCCGACACTCTTCTCGATGCGTTCAATCGCGGCAAGCGCGCTGTCGTACTTTCCGAACGCCCTGAGATAACGCAGGGCGAGCAGTTCATACCCGGGCTTGTCCTTGAACAGCCCATAGGCATACGCAAGCGCGGGCTTGTACAGCGAATCTCCGAGCGCCTTTGCCGCCCTCAACCGGATCGCCTGCACGTTCCACCGATCGCGGTCCGCGGCCGGAATTGTGTCGTAGCTGCGAAGTACTTCCTCGTTCCGCTCGTGTCGCAGCAGCGGCCGCAGCGAATCCGCCCACCTCGTCTGCGATTCATCCACGCGCAACAGTCCACGAAACAGCCGCTCGGTGAAACCGGTGGTAGCGCTCCTGACATACCTCTGAACAACCGGCGAGAGCAGGCCGTCGCCGTAATGATTGTATTGATCGCAGACACGAACACGTCCCTCGGTATCGGTGCAAAGAATGAACTCGACGTACTCGAGCTCGCCGGCGAACGTGACGTGACGGAAGATCGCACGCGGGCTCCCATCGTTCCAGTTGGTTCGCAGATATCGCATCGAGCTGCCCCAACTGTTTGCACGGACCCAGCCGGCCACCAACGCGGGCACAAGCCCGTTGACCAGCCCACGCAGGCTGTCCCGATCCGATTTGTTCAAATTCATGTTGCCGACGATCCGATCGGTCAGGGTTACGTCATCGATTGCCGCAACGAGCGCCGCCGAATCGCCCCGCACCAACGACGTGTCCAACCCCCGCGCGAAGGCCTCGCACTGCGCCTCGTTTGCCAACATCGGAGGGTCGCCCGGACCGTCCGCGGAGTCCGGCCGGCGCGTGTCGCAGCCGACGATCATCAGGCATGCAAGAACAACCACCATCATGCCGAAGAACGGCAACCGAGCGTGTCGGTGGAACGATCGAGATACTCTCATCCGCTTCAATCCGGATATGGCGTCGCCGCCGATTCGAGGGCCCGCGAATCATCGGCAGCCGCCGTATTGCGCAGGCGTCGTAGTACGCCGGGCCAAAATGCAACGCGCGGCCGAACGAGCAAATGCAGACGGCCGAGGATCGGTCCGCGTTCACACCGCGATGTCCGCATCGTGATGGCCGGACCCGGGATGAGGAGGCGCGATCTCCTGCCGAACGAAGCGGCCGTCGGAGTGCGTCGGCCCCACGACGAACGGAATGGGACGGCTGAAGATGGGCGCATCGTACACGAAGGTGTGGAACTCACCGCGTTCGCCGCAGGGGTCGGCCTCCGCAGGGAGCGCATCGAGGAGGGCCGCGTCGAACGGGCGTCCGACGAGCCCGGACGCCACGGCCTGCGTGTCGACCGACACCAGACGCGCGCGCAGTCCTCCGGCGATCATGGTGCGCGCGAGCTCGCCGGTCGGGATGCCCCAGAGCGGAAATATCGGGGCGAGACCGGAGCCTTCGAGGCGCGATTCACGATACGCCCGCACGTCGTCGAGGAAGAGATCGCCGAACGCGATCTGCCGTACGCCCGCCGCAACCGCCCCCTCCACGAAACGCGCCATGGCAGCATCGTAGGCCGCATTGTCGGACTCGGCCGGAATCGTCACCACGTGCAGCGGCAGCCCGACTGCTTCGGCCTGAAGCCGCACCAGCCCGAGCGGAACGCCGTGCATCGGAACGTTCTCCACGCCGGCCGTCACGGTGGTCATCAGGCCGACGACCTCCACATCGTCACGCCGGCGGAGATTGCCGAGCGCCCACGCACTGTCCTTGCCGCTGCTCCAGCAGAGTATGATCTTGTTCGGCATGCCGTATGTTTGTGATTGAGATTCTGTGCAGCGGCAATGTTATGGGAAGTTCACCGATCATG
>CAZJYH010000476.1:0-4294 GCA_964549365.1 uncultured Alphaproteobacteria bacterium | reverse complement strand
CGATCTTCATAAAATGCCGGGCGCGATTCGAGATCATTGCTCCGTGAACGCACGGGGCCCATCGCACGTAACATGGCTGCTGAGTTATCTGCCGTCTGCGGCGGAAATCTCCCGTCGTCGATGTGTGGAGCGGAGCGGCCCTGGACTTGCGAATGAAAGGCCCAAAGGGCCGCCAGTCGCATCTCGCCGAATTCCGACGCCACGCCGCTGATGCGAGATCGCCACGGCCTCGCTCGATCGTCCCGATCGCCTCGGCCTTCGCGATGACACCGTCAGTACATCAACAGCCGGAAAATCCGTTCCCCTCCCATGTTCATCCTCCACGCAACCACACCGGAACACCTCGCCGCGATCCGCGACCTCTTTCAGGAGTATGCGGCCTGGCTTCGGATCGACCTCTGCTTTCAGGGGTTCGCCGAGGAGGTCGCGACGCTCCCCGGGCTGTATGCGCCGCCGCGCGGTTCGCTCCTGCTGGCAACGGAGGGGGAGCGCTCCGCGGGCTGTATCGCCCTGCGGCCGATCGACGATGCGGTCTGCGAGATGAAGCGTCTGTTCGTGCGCCCGGAGCGCCGGGGGAGCGGCCTGGGGCGTGCGCTCGCCGAGCGGATTATCGCCGAAGCCCGGGGCATCGGGTACGAGTCGATGCGGCTGGACACTCTCCCGGTGATGGGGGGTGCGATCCGGCTCTACAAATCCCTCGGCTTCGTGCGGCGCTCTGCGTATTACGACACACCGATTCCGGAGACGGTGTTCATGGAACTGGCGTTATGATCCGACGCTCGCCCGCCGTTGCCCTGCTGTTGCTCGCCGTGGCATCCGGCGTTGCGTGGCGTCTCGAGCTCGAACTGCGGGGCTGATGGGACGGCCTCGCCTGGGTGGGCTACGTGCATTGGGCTCTGCCGATCGCGGTCGCGGCGTTCATCGCGTGGGCAGGTATCGTCGCGCCGGTCCGGAAGCGAGCGCTCTTCGTGATCGCCCTCGTCTGCATTGCCGCGGCCTCGTACGCCGGCGTCGAGATGGTGCAACGGGGGCTGTGGCTTCATTCGGCTCCGATATTCCTCGCCTATGCGGCGGGCCTCTATCTTCCGCGCGTATTTCCCGTGGATGGTGCGTTGGGGCCCTGGTCGTTGCCGATCCTCTGGGCCCTCATCCCGCTGTCGTTCTCCCTCGTCTGCCGCCTCTTCGGCGCGCCGATCGATCCAAACCGGGCGGTTCTCGCCGCGCTGCTCTTCGTGATGAGCCGGCCGATCTCGATCCTGCTCCTTGCGCTGCTCCGGCATCCGGGCGCCGCCGATGAGATCCACGCGATCAAGAGCGGCATCATCATTCCCTTCCTGATCTTCTCGCTCGGCCTTCCGTTCCTTCGCTCACGGCGAAGCGTGGCCTGACGGGCCGATCGATCCCGCCGATTTAATTTTCGCACGGTGTCCAAACGCCCGTGCCCCGTTCGTCATCACGGTGGCGGCGCAGGGTGCCCGCCGACGATCGCAAATCAACAACGGAGATTGCGCATGTTATTCATGCTGATGGATTATGTGAACGAGTCCGGCTGGACGGAGCTTCCGAAGGAGGAGCAGGGGGAGTGGCTCGGTGCCTACGGCGCGTACGTGGAGGCCATGATCGCGGCCGGAGTGCTCAAGCGGAGCATCGGCCTGGAGCCGACCGCCGCGGCCACGACGGTGCGCATCGTGGACGGGAAGACCCAGGTGCTCGACGGACCCTACGCGGACTCGAAGGAGCAGCTGGGCGGCGCGCACATCATCGACGTGCAGGATATCGACGCCGCGCTGGCGTGGGCGGCCCGCAGCCCGACCGCGCTGCACGGCGTGGTGGAGGTGCGGCCGCTCATCGACATGGCGGCCCACACGCGCGAGTTCGGCAACGCGGCGTTGAAGGAGTATGGAGGGGAGGGGCGATGAGAAGATTGACCGTATTCAACAGCGTGACGCTCGACGGCTATTTCAGCGGCACGAACGGCGACATGAGCTGGGCGCACAAGGTGGCCGACGATGCGGAGTGGAACGAATTCGTCGCGGCGAACGCGTCCGGCGGCGGCGGCCTCGTCTTCGGCCGTGTCACCTATCAGATGATGGCGGGATACTGGCCCACGCCGCTCGCGCTGGCGAACTCTCCGGTCGTGGCCGAACGGATGAACGCCCTGCCGAAGATCGTGTTCTCACGAACGCTCGACGAAGCCGCCTGGAACAATACCACGCTGCTCCGTGGCGATCCGGCCGCCGAGATGCGGCGGTTGAAGGGGGAGCCCGGCGACGACATGACGATCCTGGGAAGCGGGAGCATCGTTGCGCAGTTGGCCGGCGCGGGGGTGATCGATGAGTATCAGGTGATCGTCAACCCGCTGGTGCTGGGGGGCGGGCGGACGATGTTCGAGGGTGTGGAGGAGCGGCTGCCGCTGAAGCTGCGGCGCTCGCGTGTCTTCGGCAACGGCAATGTGCTGCTCTGCTATGAACCGATCGCCTGACCGCGTTCGGAGCGGAGGGGGCGCCCTCGCATTTCCTCCGCGCCCCCGGCGGTGTATTCTCCTCGGATGATGGACGCAGCGCGGCACGCATGAACCCTTCGAACCAACCGACACGACATCCCGACGCGGACGAGCCGCCGATCACACACGAGCGATCGCCGACGAGTGATGCGCGCGGCACTGCCGATGCGGTCGCGCGGCGAAGCTACGGCAAGCTCATCGCCGTGCTCGCCGCGCGCACGCGCGATCTGGCGGCGGCCGAGGATGCGCTCTCCGAGGCGTTCGCCGCGGCGTTGGTGGATTGGCGGAGGAACGGCCCGCCGGCAAACCCGGAGGCCTGGCTGTTGACCGCCGCGCGACGGAAGATGATCGATGCGGCGCGGCGTGAGCGCGTGGGCGAGGGGGTCGTCGAGGAGTTGCGGCTGCTGTGCGATGCGCAGAGCGATGCCGGTGCTCCCGCGATCCCCGACCGGCGGCTCGCGTTGATGTTCGCCTGCGCGCATCCCGCCATCGAGCCGGGCATCCGCGCGCCGTTGATGCTGCAGGCCGTGCTCGGGCTGGACGCGGCGATGATCGCCTCGGCGTTCCTGACCTCGCCGGCCGCGATGGGGAAACGGCTTGTCAGGGCGAAGAACAAGATCCGGGGGGCCGGCATCCCGTTCAGCGTCCCCGAGCGGGAGGAGCTTCCCGGGCGCGTCGAGGCCGTGCTCGATGCCGTCTACGCCGCGTTCGCCGAAGGGTGGACCGATCCCGGCGGCGCCGACGTTGCACGGCGTGACCTCACCGGCGAGGCACTCTTCGTGGCGCGGCTCGCCGCTGAGCTTCTCCCGGGAGAACCCGAGGCCATGGGCCTTCTGGCGCTGATGATGCACGCGGAGGCCCGGCGCGGCGCGCGGCGTGACGAACACGGCGACTATGTTCCGTTCGCGGAGCAGGAGATGGAGCGGTGGGATTGGGGAATGATCGAGGAGGCCGAGGCCCTGCTCCGACGCGCGAGCACCATGGGGGCGATCGGTCGGTATCAGGTGGAGGCGGCCCTGCAGTCTGCCCACGTGGCGCGCCGCCGTACCGGACGGGCGGACTGGCCGGCGGTGGTGGCGTTGTACGACCTGCTTGGGGCGCTCACCGGCTCGGCTGTGGTGGCGATCAATCGCGCGCTCGCGATGGCCGAACTACACGGCCCGGCGGCGGGGCTGGCGGCGATGCCGGAGGTGGGGGCCGACGCACGCCTTGCGGAGTATCAACCCTACTGGGCCGCGCGCGCCGAGCTGCTCGCCGGTGTGGGCGCCCCTGACGAGGCCCGCGCCGCCTACGACCGCGCGATCGGTCTGGAACGCGACCCGGCCGTGCTTCGCTTCCTGCAAGGGCGCCGGGCGGCTCTGACGGATTGAAGAGCCCCGTGCATGCGGCGTTCGTCGATGTTGGAAGCGGTGGTCCCGCGAGTGATGAGCGTGCGCCGCGCATCGGTTTGTGGGCCGTGATGTTCGGCGGAGCGCGCTATATTCGCCGCGCGCGGTCGTGCCCTCCCGACTGCGCAGTCATCCCTGTTGGCACGAACCCCCGTGAAGCTCATGACCGACGATCCCATCCTCCAGTGTGAAGCGCGGCTTCGCGCTGCGATGCTCTCGAACGATGTGGCCGAGCTCGACCTGCTGATCGACGACTCGCTCATGTTCACGACGATCGAGGGAACGGTCGTCGGCAAACAGTTCGATCTCGATGCCCACCGCGCGCGGCTGCTTCAACTGACGAAGCTGGAGCCGAGCGCGAGGCCGACGCAGCGGCACGGGACCGTGGCCGTCGTGAGCGTGC
>CAZJYH010000475.1:0-4306 GCA_964549365.1 uncultured Alphaproteobacteria bacterium | reverse complement strand
GTTGCGATCCACCGCCAGCGACACGATGGAGTTCTCGGGCAGCTTCGAGTTCATCGTCGTGTAGGCATACCACCCGTCCTTCAACTTCTTCACCAGACCGCGACCGCGCGTGCCGAGCCAAAGGTCACCGTGCTTGTCGCGGGCGATCGCCGTGATATTGTTCGAGGGGAGCCCACCCGCCGAGTCGATCGTGCTCCAGGTACCACCGGGAGCGCGAACGCCGAGGCCGCCGTTCTCCGTGCCGACGTAGAGCGTGCCGTCGGTGTCCACCATCATGGCCTGCACCGCGTCGTCCGGAAGCGCGCCGCCGGCATGGTTGTGCGTGGTCCACGTGGTGCCGCTGTAGACCGCGATTCCCGACCTCGTGCCGATCCACGGCTGGTCCTGCTTGTCGAGCACCACGCAGGTGATGTCATTGGCGGGAAGGCCCTGTTCCAACTGCGTATGGGTGTACCACCCGGAGTTGCGGTACTGCTTCACGCCGCTCCCCTGCGTTCCCGCCCAGATGATCCCCTTTCCGTCGGCCGCCGCACAGTTCACCGGGCCGGTGATCGCGGAGTTCGAGGCGTCGTACACGTTCCAGCTCCCCTTGTCGTAGATCGCAATGCCCGCCCCGGTGCAGATGTATGTAAGCCCGTTGCGGTCGGTGGAGAGGCCGCGCACCGAGGTCGAGGGGAGCTCGCCGGATTCGTTGGTGTACTGCTTCCATGCCGTGCCGTCGTAGGTGGCCGCGCCGAAGTACGTGGAGCCGACCCACAGGGCGCCGGCGGCATCCCCGACGGCCGATGTCACCGCGTTCGTGACGAACGGCGTGGTGCCCGTGTTGACGCTGGTCCAGGTTCCGCCCTGTCGACGCGCGACGCCCTTCGAGGTGGCCAGCCAGACGGTGCCGTCCTCGGCGATCAGCAGATCGTGCACGGACCCCTCGGGCATGGCCTCGGATGAGGGGGTGTATGCCGTCCACGCGGTGCCGTCGAACTTTGCGATGCCGCTCTCGCTGGTGGCGGCCCAGACGTGTCCGGCAGGATCGAGCGTGATCGCCTGGATGTCGTTCGAGGGGAGCGCGGAGTTGGTGCGATCGTAGGTCCACCACGTGCTCCCGTTGTACACCGACACTCCCCTCGCGGTCGCGGCCCAGATGCTTCCGGCGCTGTCGACGAGAATGTCGTTGACGAAGTTCGAGGGAATGGCGCCGGTGGCGTCGCTGTGTTCGGTCCAGGCGGTGCCGTCGTACTCCACGATCCCCTTCCCCTTGGTCGCGATCCACAAATGCCCGGCGGTGTCGCTCGCGAAACCGAAGACGTTGTCGTCCGGCAGGCCCGAGTTCGCGGTGGTGTAGTTCGTCCAGGCCGTGCCGTCGTAGCGGCCCATCCCGTTGAAGTATGTCCCCACCCAGAGCGCGCCGTCGCGGCCGCGGTACAGGCTGGTGATCTCGTTGGCCGGGATGTTCGAGTTGCCGGTGTTCATCACCTGCCACTCCGCACCGTTGAAGTGCACCAGGCCCCCTCCCGTGCCGATCCAGACGCCGGCGGCGCCGTCGTTCAGAAAGGCGGTGATCCGGTTGTTGGGCAGCCCGGAGTTCGCGCGCCGATAGTAGTCCTTCACGTCGCCGGCCGTACGGTACCGGATCAGCGCGCCCACGGTACCGAGCCAGATATCGTCACCCCGTTTGAAGATGGTCTGTATCGAACGTGTGTCCGTGTAGTTCAACCACTGCTGCGCATGAGTCGGCACGCTGCCGGCCAGCAGGATCGCGAGCTGGAGCAGCATTGCTCCGCAGAGCGTGGAGAATCGGTATCGCTCCGACATGGTACTCCCGAAGTTAGAATGAGCGGACCTCGGGACAGGGAAGACCTCGGAATGGGGAGAGAACACGAATGTAGGTGCCCGACGGGAGAATTGGAAGCGGGATCGCACGATCACGTACTCCCGGAGGTGACGGACGCGAACGTGGCGCGTGTACATCCGGAGTCGCCACGGCCGTCGCTCGACGATCGAGCGTTGCGATATCGATCGCAAGCGTGGCGGCTCGAACCCGACGAATCGAGCCGGAGCCCGTTATGCATCAGACGACAAAAGGCAATCACGGCAGCCTCGCTGCGCGCCGGCGGGGGCTTGCCCACGGCATGCTGCCGGTTGTGATCGTACACCTCGCCGCGAGCATCGCGATGATCGCTCAGCCGGCCGCCCCGCCGGTCGCGCCCTCGCCGGCCGCGCCCTCGCCGGCGCGCCTTGTCGAGATCATCCGCGAGGCGGCGGCACGCATGCGGGACGCTCCCGGCATGCGGCGATCATATGATGCATTCCTCGAAGCCAACGGGCTGCCGGACGGCGAGCCTCTCCACTCACGATTCTGCACGATCAGAATCCTGTTCGAGGCAGCACGCGACGCCGGGTTCTGGAATCTCCACTGGGCGATCACCAATCGCGAGCCGAACTCCGACAACGTGTGGCGCCGCTGGGCCGGTCTCGAACATCCGGCCGCCGGCGTGCCGACGGCCACGGCGGAGTGCGACGAACTTTCGGCGCTCTTTGCATTTCTGGCGCGACAGTTGGGCGTGCGGGGTGTGGGGTTGTTCTGGCCGACATCGAATCACACGGTGGCCGTGTGGGTGATCCCGACATCGTCGGGGCGCGAGGCGCGCATTGTGGTGCCGACCACGCAGATATTCCTGAGCGAGGCCGATCGGTTCGGCACGCGGACGTTCGACCCCTGGAAGCAACGAACCATCCACGAGTACAATCGGCAGGATGCCCCGTCAACGTTGCGGCTTCCGGCGCGGCTCATCACGTTCCTCGGCCGACAGATCGACCACTACGCCGGAGCCGACGACGACATCCTCCAGCGCCTTCGATATCTTCGCGCCGCCGTGTTCGACGGCGCCGCCACGCCGGGCGAGGCCGCGATGTCGGCCGCCGCTCTACTGCCGACCTGCACCACCGATGAGGACCGCAACGCGCTCGATCACTTCGTGCGCGACATCAAGACGGTGGAGTAACGAGCAGAGGGACACAAGGTGGAGCGGAGGACCGCGACGATGCACGGGAACGCGATCCGCTCCCGGTCCGATCGTTCAGCTGCTGATCGGCCGTGCGATCGACTCGCGCTCAAGACGCGTGAGCAGCATCGCCGCAGTCAGCGGCACCATGATCTCGTGATGGCCGGTGAAGGTGAAGCCCTGCCCGCCGTCCTGCGTGGGGCGTGACACCACGTTGACACGTGGCCGGTAGTGCTGCAGCATGTCGAAGTTCGCCGTGGTGAAGTTGAACGCGGGTGCACCGAGATTGCGCGCCACGGTCAACGCCTTCAGGAAGACCTCCGGAAGGATGACCGCCGAACCGACGTTCATCACCACGCCTCCATCCCCGATGTCGGCCAGCTGACGGCAGAGCAGTCGGAAGTCGCGAAACGAGAGCTCACCGGTCGCCTCGCCGCTCATCGTCGGCTGTTGATGCACGATATCGGTGCCGATCGCGGCGTGCACGCTGATCGGCACGCCCAGGCGCACACAGGTCCCCATGATCGACGGCCGCCCGGTACCTGCCGCCAGCAGACGCTCGCCGAGGGCCTCGCCGAACCCGATCTCCTTGTCGGCCGAGGCATAGGCCGCGGCCAGCACACCGTTGATGAATTCGCCGGTCTCTCGGGCCATGCCGAAGCTGCCGTCGGTGATGGCGGCGGCAACATCCTCCGAGGTCTCTCCGAACAGGCACGACTCCGTATCATGGATGGCTGCGGCGGAGTTGATCGCCACACCGGTCAGCACACGGCGTTCCAACAGGTCGCAGATCACGGGCGCCAGGCCGACCTTCACCACATGCGCCCCCATCATCAGGATGTACGGCTTGCCGAGGCGCACCGCGGCGGCGGCGCGCTCGACGAAGAGACGAAGGTCGCGCGCAACAAGGATGTCCGGGAGCGTATCGACGAACTTCTCGAAACCGGAGCCGGGCATGAACGGTTGTGCCCATGCCGCCTCGGCCACCTTGCTGTGGCGCTCGACGATCGAGTTGAGCTGTATGCCGGAGAGATCGGCCTTTGGGTAGCGTGACATGGCGGCGAAGATAGCGCAATTGCGGAAAGGATCGGAGGCAATGGAAATGGCACGCGGGCAACTCGCGGTTCCAAGGAACCAACAAGCCGCCCGCGGCTCTCCCCCATTTACCATGGTCGCCGGCCTTGCGGCCGGTAACCACGCCTATGGACAATCCTCTCTTCGCTCTCCTCTACTCCCTCTGGTGGCGGTGAGTCTGGGTCTTGCGTCGTCCCCACGCGCAAGATCCCGTCAGTCAGTGTAGTACCATC
>CAZJYH010000474.1:0-4329 GCA_964549365.1 uncultured Alphaproteobacteria bacterium | reverse complement strand
ATCAACGATTCGGGTGAGCCGTTTTCCCTCAACGCTCGCCGGATCTTTGGAATGCCCGTTCCGCGTCCCTCGGTCAGGCCCAACTCCTTCAGGATATCGCCCACGCGTCGGTTGCGATAGCGCCGAGCAACTATACTCCCATCATTCAGTCTGCTGAGGGGAGTCGAGCGGTCCGGGCCCGGGTAGCTGAGAATATCTATTGCGCCGGGTTGAATGCGTACCTCGATCGGCTCGCGCAGTTCATAGCTCCGATGATAGACGGCGTTGACCAATGCTTCTTCCAGTGCTGCAAAGGGATAATTGAATGCACGTGTTGCCTTTGCGCGATCGCCATGTTCTATCACGCGTTCGCGGATGACGCTGTTTCGCAGATAGGAAAGTGCCGCCCGGAGTTGTTGATCGAGCGGGCCGGAAAACGTGCGTTCCTCCAGTATGTCACCCGACCGGACGTCGATCGTTCACGACACGCTTACTTCCCCTTCCTCGGCTTGTACGGCTCGATCGGATAGGAGGGATCGAACCGGAACGAAGTATCCGGCACTTCGATGTTCGGCACAATCTTCGTGGTGACCACCGCATACTCCAGTGTGTCCTTCGGGATTCGCACATGCTCCTGTATCACGATGCCGCGCCACAGCCAGTTGGTGATGATCATTCCCTTCACCGTCTTTCGCAGCACGCGGCAGTGGTAGCCGGCGATCGTGGTGTCCGGCAGCCGCTCGCCGCCGGAGCCCGATATCACCAGCTCTCCGAGCGAGGTCGTCTTGCCGGCGCCCGCGTCGATGTAGCGCTGCAACGATTCGTTCGGCTTCTTCAACCCCTTGCGCGAGCGGAGATCCAGATACGACTGCTCCTTGGGCGTGAGTATCGTCACCATGTTGTGGAACAATCCCTTCTTCCACTCCGGGAACGGGACCACGTTCTCCTCGCGCCGCTCCATCATCCCATACTTGTCGAACAGGAGCGTGCGGGTGCCGCGTTCGTGGCCGAGATACTGCTGTTCGATCCGACCGGACCGAATGCCGTAGCGCACCTGGCCCCCGTCCGGCGCAACGATCGGCAGCGAATCGGCGGCCAGATCCGCGGGGGCCTGTTCGAGCGGAGCCGCGGTGGCACCCTTGGCCGAATCACTTTGGCGCGATGCGCGCGCCGTACCGGACCGGCCGCTCGAATCCGATGAGCCGTCCGGTCCGGACTTCGGTTCGTTGCACGCCGTGCCGGCAACGAGAAGCAGCGCGGCCAGCGCGGCTGCCGTTACGCGAGAGCGGGAGGGAATGGATGCAATGTTCATATCATCTCCACCGGGTCGAGCGCAAGCAGGTGATCGAGCCACATGTTCGAGAGCTTCTCGAGCGGCGTGTTCCCCTTCAGTCGGGAGTTCAGGAAGGCGAAGTCCACCTCGTCGAGATGTTGATCCTGATTGAAGCAGCTGAAGACGAAGCCCTTCTCCTCGCCGGTGACAGGGTCCACATGGCGCTGCAGGCACTGCGCGCAGACCTCCTTCATCATGCACTGCATGGGGGAGTTGATCGAACCGATCGCGATGTGCGGCCCCATGTGCGGCGCCAGCACCGTGTGCCGCGCGTCCTTGATCGCCGCCATCATCCGGTCCGAACCGATCGCCACCAGGTGCGTCGCCTCCTTCATCGGGACGCTCTGCTCGCCGAGTTCGCCGGCGGCGTACGCGAGCATCGCCTGCAGGATGTTGCCGCGGAAGTATGCATCCTGCGGGCGGCGCGGCGCGATCTCCGCGCCGGTGTCGGTGCTCCAGATCACCTGATCGGCCGAGTCCTCCACGTCCTGTTGATGGTAGAGATCCGCTCCGTTGCGATAGCCGGCGAAGTAGACCACGGTGCAGCCGGCGGCGCGCATCGCCTTGCCGATCGAGAAGAGCACCGCGTTGCCGAGTCCGCCGCCGCACAGGATCACCTTTTCGTTCGAGGGGATGTGCGTCGGCGTTCCGGTGGGGCCCATCAGCACCACCTTTTCGCCCGGCTTCAGCATCGCGCACATGCGCGAGCTTGTCCCCATCTCCAGCACGATCGTGCTGATCAGCCCGCGCTCGACGTCCACCCACGCGCCCGTCAGCGCGAGTCCCTCCATCAACAGCGGCGTTCCGGCGATGCGGGGGGCGGTGGTCTCGTAATTCTGCAGGCGGTAGAACTGCCCCGGCTTGAAGCGCTCGGCCGCCAGAGGGGCATGGATCACGATCTCCACGATCGTCGGCGTCAGGCGGATCACCTCATGCACGGTCGCCGTCAGACGCGCATCGAGCATGTCGGTGAACGCATCCCACTCGGCGTCGCGCTCCGGCTGCGCGGCCTCGTCGAGTCCGGCAAGCTCCGCCTCGAAGAGCGCCGCGACATGCGGGTAACCGTGCTTCGCCGACGCCATCGCCTTCACCACGTTGCCGGCGTAGTTCGGGTGATTGTCGCCGTAATAGCTGATCAGCTTCCCATCGCGATGATACGAGGTGAAGAAGCCGACCTCGCCGCGCTCCGCCTCGCGCAGGAGCACCTCGCCGAGGTTCCGATGTTGGGGGTTCGTGTTCAAGGGGTCAGGTTCCACGTTCAGAGTTATGCGTTGAGCGTGCAGCGTTATGCTCGGGGTTCAACGTTGAAAGTTTCAAGTTCAAAGTTTCAAGTTCAAAGTTTCAAGTTGAGCATGCAGTGCCGTCGCGACGGTTCGCAAACACCATCATCCACGGTTCCGCCTTCGTCATTCAGCATTACTCATTCGCTCACGGTTCTACATTCAGCATTTTTCATTCACCATTCTCCCCTCGCCGGGCGCCGGCTAACGACCGGCGCCTACGGACAATTCAACAGGCGTTGGGGTCGTCGTGTGCGGCGCGAAGAAGCTGTGCCACTTGTCGTAGGTGAACTCGCCCGGGTTCTCGCGTTCGATGATAGTGTTCGGCGCGGTGCCGGCCGCCACCATGACCGACCGCGCCGGCAACACCACGCGTTCGCCCGTCGAGCGCCACTTCCCATCGTCGGTGAGCGCCTGCCGCTCGAAGGCCATCTCCTTCACCGCGCCGTACTCGTCGGCGATCGCCTCGATGGGGGAGAGGTTCTCCACGATGTAGATCCCTTCCTCCATCGCCTTGGCCACCTCCTCGTGATTGAGGCGGTAGGCGGGGGAGTCGTTGATGCTCTTGCGATAGACCAGCGACACGCCCCCCCACGAACGGATCATGTCGATGAAGTTCGGCGCGCGATGCTCCTCGCGGGCGCGCTCGCGCTCGGCACGAACGGCACGGCCATGCTCGATGAACTCCTCGATGATCGTGCGATCCTCCGCGTCGAAGTGCGTCCAGAAGGCTTCCTCACCGTGCTCGGCGATCAAGGCCTCGGAGCGATCGAGCACCCGCTCGACCTGGATCGGATAATAGGCCATCAGCTCGGTGGTCGTGTCCACGCCGGTCAGCCCGCCGCCGATCACCACCGCCGGCAGGCGCACCTGCAGGTTCGCGAGCGCCGAGGGCTTGAACGCGCCGGTGAGCTGCAGCGCCATCAGGAAATCCGACGCCTGCCGGATGCCGCGCAGCAGGTTGTTCTTCATCGGCACGATCGTCGGCTTCCCCGCCCCGGTGGCGATCGCGATATGGTCGAAGCCGTAGTTCCACGCGTCCTCGATCGTCACGGTGCCGCCGAAGCGCGTGCCGTCGTGGAATCTGAACTGCCGGCGCCGTGCCAGCGTCAGGTAGATCACCTTCAGAAAATTCTTGTCCCACCGGACCGTGATGCCGTACTCCGAGACTCCGCCGAAGCCGAGCACGATACGCTCCTGAAGATCATCGTACAGCTCGGTGCGCCAGTCGCGGATCGGCTCCGGGAGCGTCGTGCGCGTGCCGGTGAGGCGCGGGTCGAGCGGTTCGATCTTCAGGCCGTCGATCCCCACCACCCCGAAGCCCTCGTTGGTGAGATAATGCGCCAGCGTGTAGCCGGCCGGGCCGAGGCCCACCACCAGCACCTTCTTGCCGTTGTACGGCAGCGCGTGCGGACGGCGAATGTTCAGCGGGTTCCACCGCGTCAGCAGCGAGTAGATCTCGAAGCCGTACGGATAATCCAGCACCTCGGTGAGCATGCCGGTCTCGATCTGCGGGATGTTCACCGGATCCTGCTTCTGGTACACGCACCCCTTCATGCAGTCGTTGCAGATGCGGTGGCCGGTGCCCGGGCACATCGGATTGTCGATCAGCACGATCGCAAGCGCGCCCAGGCCGTCCCCCTCGCGCTTCAATGTGTGCATCTCGGAGATCTTCTCGTCCAGCGGGCAGCCGTTCAACGTGATGCCGAGCGGGTTCTTCTTCTTCGTCCCGTCCTT
>CAZJYH010000473.1:834-4331 GCA_964549365.1 uncultured Alphaproteobacteria bacterium | reverse complement strand
GGTGAACTGGTTGGGTCGTACGTGTAGTGGTCCAGATAATAATTGGCGGTAACGTACTGTGTTCCCCAGGAGGAGATCGGAAGCGCCATGTATCCGTCGGACGTCAGGGGCTTGCTGCTGTAGCAGTACACACAAATCGGCCGGGCCGACTCGATTTCGATCCCCTTGCGGAACACTCCCTCACCGAGGCATTCGTAGAATCCCGGGATGTCGATTGAACGAAGCTCGTCGGCGGCGAGGACGACCTGCAACGAGTCGATCCCGCCCCCTCCGTTGGGCATGCGGCTCGTGACGGAGTTCTGGAACCGCGAGGCCACCATGATCCGCTGATCGACGATGTTCACGCAGAAGCGATCTTCGTTCTGCATGAACCCGACGAAGAACCGTGTTCCTTCGGAGTTGGCTCCCATCAGGCCGCGGGCTTTGTGCTTCTCCTGCCCTTGCGCAAACGCGGCGGTCTGGCCCATACAGAACACTGCAAGCAGTAGTACTACAGCTTTCATAGGCGGATCGTTCCGTGAGGGAGTAACGCGATACCGATACCGGTACGGCGCAGAACGGCACCGACCGATGCCACATCCGGCGAGCGGAAAAGCGGTTGCCTTCGGCTCATGATCGTGGCAACGACGTTCAATCCTGACGCACATCGCGCTCCCCTCGTGATACAGAGGAACAAAGGGGACCGGGCTGAGAATATACGCATCTTACAATCGGACACAAGCCACGCCGGAAGGTCGGGAATGTCGGCTTATCAGGAGACCCCGAATGTGGTCTCATGTCACATGACGGCTCGACGGCAGGGGCATCGAGCACGGTTGCGGCGGCTGCGTGGAACGAGGGCGAACATGGGGGTCGGCCTCGTAAACATGGTGCGCCCGCTCGCGACTTCGAGAGTGAGAGCGGGCGCACACGGAGTCATCGTCGGTACCGAACCCGTGAAGCGATCGTCACCGGGCCGCGATCGGCCCGATGGAGTCGCCGCGCGGGGGGCGTCCTACTGATTCGGGTTCGTCGGCGTGATAATCGTCACCTGAACCGTACGGTTATAGAAACGGCCCTCCGGCAGATCGTTGGAGTAGAGCGGCGAATCTTCGCCGACGCCCTTGCCATCGAGCGAGGAGACAAGGCTGCTCTTCACGTTCTTGCGGATACCGTTGGTCACCGTCGCCGCGCGGGCATCGGACAGACGCTTGTTGACGTCTTCGAGACCCACCACGTCGGTATGGCCGATCACCTCGATCTGTGCGCCCTGGCGGATATCACTGTAGATATACTCGCGCAGGATACGATCGTTCAACGGGCCCGCTTCCGGACTGTTGAACTTGAAGAGCACGAGCGAGTACCGGTCGATCGTACGGTCGATCAGCTTCTCGTTGCGCTTCACCTCGTTCGACACGATCAGCACGGGGATCTGAATCTCCGGCGAACGGCACTCCTTGCCGTCGGCGCTGTAGATCACCAGCTGCGCGGTGAACGGAGTCTCGTCGTTCGGAATCGCCTCGGCGTCGCCACCCTTGCCCCAGTTATACTCGGGGGAGACGGCGTCGGTGCGTCCGACGTCGGTCATCACGTGCCACATCCGGCCATGACGCTTGATCTCGATCGCGCGGCGCGCCACCAGCTCGTCGGCGATGCCGTTCTTCATCTGGAAGTGCATCGTGTCCGGCTCCGGGCGGCGGCGCAAATCCTTGTTGACGATCGGCTTGACGATCTCCCAGTCGTTGGACCGGATCTCGGTACGACGATTCTCGACGATGCCCAGCGGGTCGTTCGGATTGGACTTCACCTCCGGCATGTCTCGCGCCGGCAGAAGCTTCACACGGCTCGGATCGATCTTCCACGTGTTGATGATGTAGTCGTACACCACCTTGCCGCGATCCTCCGAGACGTTGCGCACCTCGCCGATGTTCGCCTGGTTCGAGTTGCAGCCGACGATTTCGATCTTCGTCTCCGGATGCGTGCGCATACGGAAGCCGACCACGTTCAGCACGTGGTAGTACTTCTGCAGCGTACCGCCCGGGATGGTCGTGTCGGTGAAGTTCTGCGTCTGCGACGGATCGGAGAACTGGATGTAGCGATCCGGGATCTTCGCGCTGCCGGAGTCGAAGAAGACGTACGTCAGCAGCGGGTACAGCTCCTTCACCAGGTTCTCCTCGATGAGGAGGCCGCGGAAGTCGCGATACTTCGCCGGGGCCGACGGAGGCAGGCTTGCAGAGTACTCGGAGATTTCGTAGGTGGCCGACAACTTCGGGGATTCGCCCAGCGGGAAGTCGCGGCGGATCTCCATGTACTTGTCGGTCTTCGGTACGTCGATCGTGACATCCTTGATCTCCGGATATCCGGCGCTCGTGCCGTTGACCCGAATCTTGATCGGCTTGATCGCGTTGATCACGAACGAGTATTCACCCGTCGAGATATTGGTCTTGGTGACGTTCAGCGTATCGCCGGTTTCGGCGTTGGTGAACACGAGCTCGGCCGGCAGGTCGCGCTGCGTGCACTGGTCGAAGACACGGCCGGTGATCAGAACGTTGACCACGCGGGGCGGCAGGATACCCATGAAGATATCCAGCTTGCCGGCGTTCGGCATGTCGCGACGCTCGGACGAGAAGTAGATGATGTCACCGGCTGCGGGCAGCGTGATGAAGCGCTCATCCTTGGAGGTGTTGTACGGCTCGCCGAGGTTCTCCGGCGTGCCCCATGTGCCGTCGGCCTGGCGCTTGGCCACAAAGAAGTCCAGGCCGCCCTCGCCGCCATGTCCCGCCGAGGAGAAGTAGATCGCGCCGCTCCCCGCGATGATGAACGGGCTGTCCTCCTTCTCGGTCGTGTTGATCGGCGCGCCGAGATTCCGCGGCGCCGTCCAGCGGCCATCGCCGCCGAGGGTGGTCACGTAGATGTCGGCATCATCGTCGCCGCCCATGGCGCCGGGGCGATTCGAGACGAAGTAGAGCGTCTTGCCGTCGGAGGAAATCGACGGCTGCGAGTCCCAATACGGTGAGTTGATCTCGCTCACATTGCGGACATTCTTCCACTCGGTGCCGTCGAGTTCAGCTTCGTAGAGATCGCAATCCCCCAAGCCGTCGGGTCGATTGCAACCGGTGAAGAAGATCGTCTGCCCGTCGGCGGCGATCGAGGCAACGCCCTCGTTCAACTCGGTGTTGATCGGCTTGCCGAGGTTCACCGGCGGGGTGAAGATCGTATCGAGACGCTCGGCCTTCGTCGTCAGCCAGAAGTCGTGGCCGCCGACGCCGCCCGGGCGGTTGGAAACGAAGTACAGCGTACGACCATCCGCGGTGATCGTCGGGGCGTATTCCAAATCGGGAGTGTTCACAACGAATCCGACGTTGCGGATCTTGAACTCGGTGAGGTTGCTGTTCACGGAGGGGGTGTCGGGCTGCGCTTGGAGGGACGAACTGCTGACGACGAGCGCAGACAGTATGACCAGCGCCGCAGCGATCAAACGAAGGCTCCACGGACAAGCCACTCGTATGTGTTGGGTA
>CAZJYH010000473.1:0-824 GCA_964549365.1 uncultured Alphaproteobacteria bacterium | reverse complement strand
CCTTGAGGCGGAGTTGTAACAATCGTTAGAATTTAGGGCGCCGCTCAGGAAAAGACAACTCGTTTCTCGAACGCTCTGATCCTTTTTCTGTAAGACCGCCTCCTCGAACCGATTGTCGCACGCGTGTGGCTCTCCATGGTACGCACATCTTTCTAACTAACGAAGAGTGATCCATCGGCGTCACATCGGGTAACCAACAAAAACTCCCGGCAGGCGGTGAACGCCGGCCGGGAGCAAACGGGCTCGATGCTCGTTGGCGACGGCTCAGTGCGGGGCCTGCGTCGCCGACTGCGAGGACGGCTGGGCCATCGTGCCGCTGATCGAGATGTCCGCGGTCGGCATCTCCGATGACGTGGTCTGCATCTTCACGGTGCCGTAGAGGCTGGTGGCATCGTTCGGCGTGACGAAGGCCTTCAGCTCGTACTCATCGCCCGGCTTCAGCACCATGTTCCCCTTCGTGTCGAAGCCCTTCGAATCGAAGCGCACCTTGATGTTTCCGCCCGGCACCTGCACCGGCATCGAGATGGTGATCGGCGCGTCGCTGGTGTTCTTGATCTTCATCGGGCTGGCCGCCGACTCGACGTCCTTCTTGGCGTCGCTGACGATCATGTACATCATCGGCGTGAACGTGAGCGCGCGCTTGATGTTCGCCTTTAGATGCAGGATATGCGCGCCGCCGGCCGAATCACTGGTGTTGATTGTGACAACCTTCTCAACCGGGCCGCTGCGCGCGGAGACGTCCAGCGAAAGACTGAACTTGCCGGTCTCGCCCGGGCCGAGGAGGTTCTTGTCGATCGGCTCGGCAACCGTGCAGCCGCAGCCCG
>CAZJYH010000472.1:0-4335 GCA_964549365.1 uncultured Alphaproteobacteria bacterium | reverse complement strand
CGTCGTGGCGTTGTAGAGGATGCCGAGCGAGCTGAGCACGGAGATGAAATCCTGCGACGACTCGTATTCGCCGTTCGCCTTGAAGAACATGTGCTCGTACAGGTGCGAAAGCCCCGCGTACTCCGGCCCCTCGGTGAACGAACCGTTGCGCACGGCCAGCTCGATCGTTGCGATCGGCACGAAGTTGTTCTGCACGAGGATCACTTCCAGGCCGTTGTCGAGCGAGAACCGCACGAACTCCTTTTCAGGGGAGCGCCGGGCCTGCGAGTGCGCCGGCAATGCCGACGCCGCAACGAGCAGAAAAAGGAACGCCCCAACGCAGAGCATGCGAGGGGTCGAGGATGCACGTGACGCCGACGGACCGCGGTATCGCGGTGTCGGTGGCACGGCCGATTCGTTGGATCGATTGATCGATTGACGCATACGTACGACTTATCCCCTTCGATGATCGCTTGCCGACACCACGGCGGGCACCCGATGTGTCGAAAGCGGAATATAACGAACATGTTTGCCCGTACTACGCCGGGCAGTGCGCAACGGTTACACTCAGCAAGACGCGAGCAGCGGATGCTCGCAACCGAACACGCGGCGCGCCGGCGCGGTTCCCATTGCCGGACGTGTCTTATCTTCATCGATCCGGGCGCACGATTTCACGGACCGACACGTCAACCAGCGGCAACCCCACGCGCGTCGGCACTCTCCGGGGGCCGCGCATGAACCCGTAGAGCGGCCCGTGCACGAAAAGGTTTCACGAACAATACACGAGAAGGGTCCGCCCGGTTGCACACACTCTCTCTGAACATTCATATCCATGACGAACACGGAACTGAACGAACGAGCGGCGAAAGTCCGATTGGTGATCACCGATGTCGACGGCGTCCTGACCGACGGCGGAGTGTTTTACGGACGAGACGGCGAGGCCATGAAGCGTTTCAACATTCGCGACGGCATGGGTGTTGAGCGCCTTCGCGAGACCGGCGTGGACGTCGGCATCATCACCGGCGAGAAGTCCGAGTCGGTGATGCGCCGCGCCGAAAAGCTCGGCATCAACATCGTCTATCTCTTCGCCAAGGACAAGCCTGCGGTGATGCGTGAGATCATGGAACTGCACAAGCTTGCCGCGCACGAGATCGCGTACATCGGCGACGATGTGAACGACAGCGGAGCGATGGAGATGGCGGGGCTCTCCGGGGCCCCCTCCGATGCGTTCCCGCAGATCCGTCAGATCGCACACTACGTCTGCCGGCGTCCGGGTGGGCACGGCGCCTTTCGCGAGTTCGCCGAGCTGATCATCGAGGCACGCAAAGCTGCCGAGAGCCCCGCGTTCAAGGTGTTCGGCTTCCAGCCTGGATGACCGCGCCGCCCGTTGATATCACGCGCACGGACGGCTCGCGCGACGAAGCGGTCCACACCGAACCGGTCATGCACATCGCGCGGAGCCTTCCGGAGTATTTCTCCCGGGCCGGACTTGAAACGTTGGCACGCGATGTTGCGCTCGGTGCCGATGTATATCTGATGTATATCTTGCGTGGCGGAACGGTGATGCGATCGCGTTCGCGGTGGTGCGCAATGGCGCCCCCGGCGTTGCCGAGCTTGCATGGATCGGCGTTGCTCTCGATCACCGTCGTCGTGGGCCCGGCCGAAGCCTGATGACTCGGATAGTGCGGGATTTCGACACACGCGACGTTCCCGTGCTGTCGACCAGGACGCACGACGGGGCCCCCGCCTTCTTCGAGGCGGTCGGGTTTCTGCACGTCGATACCATCGATCCGTATCCCGGCGGGGACGTGGGAAATCCCTGCGCCCTGCTCGTCATGCCGATCCGGCGGGACCGCCCCGCATAACCAATGTCGTACCCGATGCGCACCCTGCTCCTCCTGCTGGTTCTTTCCTCGGTCTCGGCGACGGCACTCCTCGCCCAGCCGGTGACGCCGGGCGTGCGCAACGATCCCCCTCCGGCAGCGCGCGACTCGGCCCCCCCGCCGAAACCGATCCCTGCTCCCGCACCGGTGAAGCAGGAGCCGCCGAAACCGGTGCAGGTCGACCCGAAGAGGAGCGCGCGCGACGGGCGCAAGCTTGCCGAGCAGGTGGTGGCCGCCGTGGGCGGACTCGACGCATGGAACGACAGGTCATGGGATCTCGCCTTCGACTTCGTCATGTACAAAGGCAAGGCCGAGACGGGGAGATACTCCCACATCTGGTATCGCGCGCTCGACCGGTATATCGTCTCGGGGAAGAACAGGGATGGAAAGCTCTGGCGCGTGCGGTTCACCAGCCTCAGCAGGCATGAAGGCTCCGGCACGATCGACGGCAGGGATGTGGCGGATTCGTCGCGGACGCGCATGCTGGAATCCGCCTACGGCCGCTACATCAACGACACGTACTGGTTCCTGATGCCCTTCAAGCTGCTCGACAGCGGCGTGTATCACCGCCGCGAGGCGGACACGACGATCGGCGGCAAGCGCTACCTCGTCCTTGCGCTCTCGTTCGCGAAGGTCGGCCTGACGCCGGGCGACCAGTACCGGTTGTTCATCAACCCGAAGACGAAGCTGGTGGAACGCTGGCACTACAAGCTGCAGAGCAACCACGAGGGAGAGTTCATCTGGAGCGACTACAAACGCTTCGGCCGATTGCTGCTCCCCACGCGCCGCAAGGCTGTCGACGGCGGCTTCGAGATTCGCTTCGAGAATATTCGCGTGGATGACGACGAGAAGGAGAAGAATCGGCGCCGCATCGACTGAGCGCATGTTGAACGGATGCGTGCGGTGGGGTGTGCATGTTTCGGTCAGGAATCATGGCATTGTCGAATGTTGCTCGCGCCGTTTGCACTGAAAACCAAGTCATCCCGAACCGTGTCACGGACCCCGCTCCGGTCGTGGACAGATATCGGAATGAAGGATCCCGACGATGTTCTTCCGGGGACCATTCGGGCCCACGGAGTTGAGATCCCTCCTCCTCGCTGCGCTCGTCATCGGGATGACAGGCCGGGCAGATGCCTGCGAAGTTGGCGGTATCTGCTCGGGAATACCCTAACACAGCCGGGTTGAGATTCCCGCGAAGCCGGCCGCCAAGACGACGCCGAAAGGATCGTGAAATAAAAGACGGACGTGGCGGCATACGAAACTACCGATGCGATCAGATCGAGCGATCATATTCTTCGTGCGCGATGAGCGCCGCGAGGCGGAGGCCAAACCCCTGCCGACGCGATTCCGCGCCGGCGGCTACGCGCTGTTGAACCGCAGCGTGGCGGCCCGCCTCCGAGGTACGCGCCGCGCAGATCTCATCGTCGTGTCCGAATCGGGCCGCGGCGGTATCCATGCCGAGGCGCACCTTCGGCAGCGCGGCGAGACCTTCGCCGAGCGTATCACGTGCGCCGTTTCCGACACACTCGCGCTCGGGTACCGCCACGTGGTGGTGGTCGGCAACGACTGCCCCACCATCGCCGGAGCCGACGTCGAGCTCGCATTCGAACGTCTGGAGACCGGCGCCCGGTACGTTGCCGCGCCGGCGGCCGACGGCGGCGCGTTCCTCATCGGTGCGCGCACCGGCGGATTCGACGCGCCCGAGTTTCTCACGCTTCCGTGGCGGTCGTCCCATCTCTTCGCCGCGTTGACGGCATTGGAGGGAGCCGCGGCCCTTGCGATCCTTCGACGCGACTTCGACACGTGGGCCGGCACGAATGCCGCGCGCGCGTTGGACAGGTTGTTCGCAACGATAGCCTCGCTGCCGGTCACGCTTCGCACCGCACGCCGCGCTCCGGCGACGACCCGCCGCAAGGCGCTGACCCGCATATTCCTGACCGCCCCTCCGGCGTTCGCCTGAGACACCGCACACACGTATCCCGTTCACACTGTTCGCCGACATTCGGGCCTGCCCGCACGCACGGGCGCATGTTCGCCGTGCTCGGTGCGTTGCGCTCGGTTGTCGGCATCCTCGAGCCTTGCGCGCGCCGTACAACACGTTCGCGCGCGGTCAACCTTCAACAACAATCTCTCAGCAACACATATGTCGAACTACTACGAGTCCGCCGATCTGAACCGTTTCGCCGAAGTGGGCACGCACAACAAGGCGTTGATGGACAAGTTCTTCGAGTACTACGCGATGGCCACCGGCACCGACGGCGCGCTGACGAAGCGCGAGAAGCAGCTGATCGGTCTGGCGGTCGCGCACACGATCCAGTGCCCGTACTGCATCGACGCCTACACCACCGGGTGCCTCGAATCGGGCGCGGACCCGGCGCAGATGACCGAGTCGGTGCACGTGGCCGCGGCAGTGCGCGGAGGCGCCTCGCTGGTGCACGGCGTGCAGATGCTCAACGTGCTGGAACGCGTGGGC
>CAZJYH010000471.1:3920-4340 GCA_964549365.1 uncultured Alphaproteobacteria bacterium | reverse complement strand
ATCCAGGTATGGGTTACGGGTTACGGGTTATGAAAAAGCGTACGGGCACGGAGAGATCAGGATCATCACCTGCTCCACGGATGTCTGTGCGTGCATAGCGCAGCACTCATACCTCATACCCTCGAGCGTCACTTTCCCTTCCACTCGGCTTTGCGCTTCTCGATGAACGCCGCCATCCCTTCCTTCATATCCTCGGTGTCGAAGAGCAGATAGAAGTTCTTTCGTTCGAACTCCAGGCCGTCGTTGATCGTGGTGTCGAAGGACTTCAGCACCGACTCCTTCGCCAGGCGCACGGCGATCGGCGGGCGGGCCGCAACCTCGCGCGCGAGCTTCATCGCGGACTCCAGATAGAACTCCACCGGCACTACCTTGTTCACCAGCCCGGCAGCCCTTGCTTCCTCCGCGGTGATCATCCGGCCG
>CAZJYH010000471.1:0-3910 GCA_964549365.1 uncultured Alphaproteobacteria bacterium | reverse complement strand
CCATCTCCATCGCCAATGCCTTCCCCACCGCGCGCGTGAGGCGCTGCGTTCCGCCCGCGCCGGGCATCACGCCGATGTTGATCTCCGGCTGGCCGAACCGCGCGGTCTCGCTGGCAACGATCATATCGCAGATCATCACCAGCTCGCATCCGCCGCCGAGCGCGACGCCGGAGACGGCCGCCACGATCGGCGTCTTCACGCGCCGGATACGATCCCATCGCGTGAACTGATCGCGCTCCAGCATCATCGTCGGCGTGGCCTGTGCCATCTCGGTGATGTCGGCGCCCGCGGCGAACGCGCGCTCGCTGCCGTGCAGCACGATGCAGCGCACGTCGGCGTCGGCGTCGAGTGCCTCCAATGCCTCCACCAACTCCATCATGAGCGCGAGGTTCAGCGCGTTGAGAACCTTGGGGCGGTTCAGCTGCACGGTTGCAACGAAGCCCTCATGCTTGGTAACGATGATATTCTCGGGCATACCGGATGTGACGATGCTGGATTCCATGAGATGGGATGCCGCGCCGACGGCGCGTGCCGCAACGCGGGGATCGAAGATACAAATCTCGTGCTAAAAGCCCGGTCTCGTCGGAGGAAGGGGAGTGCCTCGGTTTGAGGAATGCGCCCTGCTCCGGGATGCGTGCAGCCTCCATCAACCAGGCCGCCGCCCTGCGGCCCGGTTGATGGAAGAAGAGGCCATTGCTCGAACAGATAGGCCGCCGCTTCTCGGCTGAGAATCCGATGAGGCGGGCGTGTGCGGAGTGGGGGAGCCACCGCTCCTGATGGACGAAAAAATCGGGGCCGGCAACGCCGGCCCCGATATCGACAACGATACGAAACGTGTGCGCGGCGACTAGAACCCCATGGTCACCATCAGGCCCGCGCGCGCCGTCAGGGTGTTCATCACCTCGGTGCTCGCCGGATCGTTCGGATCGACCTGGTCCACGAGATAATTCCCCTCGATGAACGGGGTCAGATACATGCCGGCCGTGCTGTTCTCCTGGTTCAGGGCGATGTCATACCCGAGTGCCATGCGCCCGCCGAAGACAACCGGACGCGCATTGTTCAGCTTGGCGTTCGTCACATCCTGTCCGGGTTCAACAGAGCCCGAAGCATACGTGTAGGTGCCGGCCACCTTGATTGCCATAATCGGACCGACTGTGATCTTCAGCGGTGTATATCCCATCCGCATGCCCACACCGGGTTCGATCGACATGTACGAAAGCCGTGCGCGCAGCTTGTTCCCGTTGCTTTCCTTTTCGGCATTGCGCTGGTCGTACGACACGCGGAGCGAGAGCCCCAGTCTGTCGTCGATGCCGTATTCACCGATTGCCCCCGCATAGCCGCCCACGGATGTTGCGTCGGAAAAATCGTTGGATGTAAAAAGTCCCCCTCCGACACCCGGGATGAAGTTCTGCAATGATGCGCTCGTCATGTTGTAATTGATGCCGCCGAACATGCCGGTGCGAATCTGCGCGGAACCATCCGTTCCGGCGGCAATCACGGCCACACCGACAAGCGCAGCCATTGCGATGATCTTGCGGATACTGCCGTTCATGATACTACCTCCTGATTGGTCCGATGAAGAACGCCGCGATCGACTCGAATGTCGCCGTGCGCACACCAATGAGCGCTCATGCGATTCATTCCGTTATGCCGATCGAGATCGTTCGAGAGTGACATCGAGTTAC
This sequence comes from uncultured Alphaproteobacteria bacterium, assembly GCA_964549365.1. Lineage (GTDB taxonomy): Bacteria > Bacteroidota > Ignavibacteria > OLB7 > OLB7 > JAFDZV01. Next base: position 2,225 of record CAZJYH010000471.1, on the reverse strand, counting down.
CACGAAGAAGCACGAAGCATCATCGTGGGGTTGTTCCCGTTGGCAGCAAGGACCGGGACACGATCTGCCTACATAACGTGGGCATGCGGCAGAAAGTTTTGGTGGAATGGAACATGGGCCATATGTGGTGAATCCGACGGATATGGTGAGGGACGTGCGGAGGTGGGGCAAACGGCGAACGACGAGTGGAGAGCGGGGTGGGGCGAAGGGATAATGAGCCGTGCGACCTCGATGCAGCCAACGACAACGGCCCCGTAGGACATGCGGGGCCGTTGTCGAATTGACCGTTCGCGAACGCTCGCGAAAACAGATCGGTATGTTCTAACGAACGAGCGTTGTGCAGAGCAGTGCTCGGCCCTGTGCGTCCCGTACCGAGACGAAGTACGCGCCCGAGGGGAGCATGCGGCCGGCATCGTCGGTCCCCTGCCAGAGCACCGACTCACGACCGTTGAGGCGGTCGGCGTCGAGATGGAACACCGGGCGTCCCATTGCGTCGGTCACCACCATGCGCGCATCGGCGCCCAACGCGCGGCCGAACGAGATGCGCGTGGTGCCGCTGAACGGGTTCGGCACGGCGCCGGCGTTCATCGTATTCTCGGCAGCGTAGCCGACGGCCGCCGCCTTGCCGACCTCCACGCGCACCAGCAGACTGATCGTCGTATCGGCGAGCGTGATCATGGCCGTCGTGACGTAGACACCCTGCTTCGCGCCGGCATCCACCGTGAACGAGAGCTTTGCCGTGCCGTGCGACGCGATCGTGAAGGTCGGCGCCCCCATGTCGAACGCGGCGTGCAGGTGATCCTTCGCCGTGCCGGTTCCGAGGTCGATGCCACGCACCTCGGCTGCATCGCCGCACGGATTGGCCGTGATATCGATGCTCTCGGTGCGGGCGACGCCTTCGGTGGTCTTGATCGTCACGCTCTTGTCGGCCGCATATGCCGACTGCAGGCAGAACCCGTCGAACGCCTTCACCGTGTCGACGTTGCCGTTGCGGTCGCTCAGCATCAGGTAGAGCGGGCCGCTCGGGTCGACGGACGCCTTGAACGTGACGACCGCGTCGTCGTCGGGCGCCGGCGCCCCGAACGGCATAGTGGTAAGCTCCCAGTTGTTGTTGATCACCGTTTGCACCGCCGCAACGCCGCTGAAGTAGCTGCCGGCGTTGTCGCTGATCGTCAGCCTCACCTGGCCGGCGGCGGGCTCCGTACTCAGAACGTATGGGGCCTTCACGTCGGCCTGCGTGCGCGGGATCCAGAACGGAACCTGCCACGTGTAGAAGTTGTCCGGAACGCCGGTCGTACCGCTGGCCGTGGCGCTGAAGCCGAAGCCCTCCGGCGAGGAGAGCACGTGCGCGCCCGATTCGATCGAAACGGTCGTCGAGTAATAGCTGCCCTCGACCTTCTTCCAGGCGATGCCGGGGGCGACCGTCGCGAGCGCCTTGCCGTCCAATGTGATCGCGTTGATCGGGTTCGCGGCGTTGTCGGCGGCCGAGCCGTCACCCCTGGCGAGGATGGTGAGCGTGTGCGCGGTGATCTGCGCGGAGCCGATCGAGGCCGGCGCAATGAACGGCGACATCGTCGTGAAGCGATCGAGCGCCGGCACCGTGATGAAGGCCGGCTCGTTGCCGACCGTTCCATACGTGCCGCTGGTGCGCATCTGGGTAAGGAGCACCGGGTTCGAGGCGGACCAATGCACCGGGCCGGTGATCGGCTTGCCGTTGATGGTGCTGCCGTCGAAGATCGTGCCGCGGTTGAGCTGGATCATCGCCTGATCGGTGGAGCCGTCCAGGCCGTAATGGATCACCTGCACGGTGGTGCCGTTCGTCGCGGCGGTCATCTTGAAGCGGTTCTGCGCGGAGCCGATCGGAACGGTGAGGAACTCGGTGCCCCAGAGTGAATCCGGCAGGAGCATGGTGGCCAGATGACTGGCCCAGCGGTCGGTCGGCATCGATCCGTCCGTGGTGATCGGGGCGCGCGCATGACCGCTGATCACGCCGATCGGCTTCGTGGCCTGGATCATGCTCGCGCTCAAGTCGCTGGAACCGACCCCGCGCACACGCGACTGCAGAAAGAACGTTTCCCCCTTTTGCAGGGTGGCCACGATGTCCCCACCCGGCTCGCGGTAGGTGGTCTGCGCGCTCGGCGTGATCTTGATCTGTGTGCCGTTCTCGGCCGCGATCACCGCGAATTCGCCGACGCGTTCGCCGTCGGCGTTCGGCAGCGTGATCG
>CAZJYH010000470.1:0-4343 GCA_964549365.1 uncultured Alphaproteobacteria bacterium | reverse complement strand
GCAAGGGACCCAATCGCTACACGGGAAACTTTGCGTTCATCGTCGATCTCGGCGGCGACGACATCTACGATCTTCCGTCCGCGCCGCTGGCGAGAGTTCGGTACGTCGCCGACGTCGCGGGCAACGACATCTACCGCAGCAAGAATCACGGGCAGGGGGCCGGTGTCGGATGCATCGACATGCTCATCGATCTCGACGGCGACGACTTTTATCGCGGCGTCTCCTACTCGCAGGGGTCGGCGGCGCTCGGCATCGGCGTGCTTGCCGATTATGCGGGTGACGATCATTACTCGGCGCACTGGTGCTCGCAGGGAGCCGCGTTTCAAGGCATCGGCGTGTTGTACGACGGCGGCGGTTCCGACAGCTACGACGCCGACGTCTACTCGCAGGGCTTCGGGTACATCCGCGGATTCGGCGCCATCCTTGAACGCGGGGGGAACGATCAGTATCGCGCGGGCTGGAAGTACCCGGATTCACGCTACCCGAATCGAGCGCACCTGGCGATGTCGCAGGGCTTCGGATTCGGCATGCGCCCGTGGAGCACCGGGATCGGCGCCGACGGCGGCATCGGCCTGCTTTCGGATCGGCAGGGGGATGATCTCTATGCCTCGGATTACTTCAGCCAGGGAGGAAGTTACTGGTACGCGCTCGGCATCCTGCACGACGCACAAGGTGCCGACCGCTATACGGCCGGGCAGTACTCGCAGGGGAGCGGCATCCATCTTTCGTTCGGGGCGCTGCTCGACGATGCCGGCGACGACATGTACGATGCCTATGCGGGTCTCGAGCAGGGGAACGCGCACGACTGGTCGTCCGGATGTCTGGAGGATGCCGGCGGCAACGACACCTATCGCGGCTCCGGAAGCAGTCAGGGCTCGGCGCTCACGGTCTCGTTCGCGTGGTTGCTCGATCTGGGGGGTGACGATCGGTACTACGCGCATCTCGGAGACACCACGAACAGCCAGGGGGGCGGCAATGCCAACCGGGTTCGTCGGAGCGGTTCGATGGGCATGTTGCTCGATCTGGGAGGAGGGGAGGATTATTATGTGGAGCCGCGAGCCGCGGCAGGCGTGCCCCTGATCAAGGGGAACGGCATTCTCTACGACGACGGCCCGCGCAAGACCGAGGCCGCGGGGAAACCCTAATCCCTCGGCGTGACGTCGGCCGTCCACGGTGCATTTTTCAGGTATTGAACGCCCCGAATTATTCGGGGCGTTCAATACCTGCGAATGTGACGACCGCTGGTCCGTTTGTGCGATCGTAATGCGGGCGGCTTCGGGGATTCCGAAGTCGCCCCGCGTTTGTTGCCGATGCAGATCGCGCAAGGGCCCGCGGGCGAATTCGGGGGTAATCGTATCGGTTCGTACGATTGAAAAAAAGCATCCCGCATTTGATGCGGTATATGTAGATTAGCGGCTCTACTAGTGGAACCTGCCGTCGGCAGTCCGCCGTTGTGTTCGGTGCGCAAGTGTGGTGAGGCACGGGGAAGTCCAGGCTCCCCATCGAGATGTGGTGTGCTGATATCGTCTCCCCACCGTCAATGCGACGCAGAAACGTTGTTCACATTCTCAGAGGGATTCCAATGACACACCCAGGTATGCGCTACAGCCTTGTGCTGGTCGGCATGCTGATGGCCGCTACTGCCATGGCGCAGATGCCGCGCACAATTTCCTACCAGGGGATTCTCACGAATCCGGGTGGGCAGCCGGTTGCCAACGGCAACAAGACGGTGACCATCAAGGTCTACGATCAGGAGACAGGGGGCACGGCGCTCTTCTCCGAAACGCAGACGGTTGCCGTCGTGCGTGGCTTGTTCAACTTCATTCTCGGATCGTCGACGTCCGGCGGCATCCCGCCGACCATCCGTTTCGATCGTCAGTACTGGCTCGGTATTGCGGTCGATCCCGATCCTGAGTTCTCGCCGCGCGCGCAGCTCACCTCCTCCCCATACACCTTCAACGCGATGTACGCCGACAGCGCGCGCAACATCGGTGTCAATACGGTCGGCACCGCGAACCTGCGCGACGGTTCGGTCACGCTGCCGAAGCTCAACACCACCGGCGCGGTTGCCGGCCAGGTTCTGAGCGCAACCGGTTCCGGCGCGGCGTGGACGCCGCTCAACGGCCTCGTCGTCACCAGCCTGAACACCATGAAGGGTGATCTGGAGATCGTCGGCGGTACCAACATCCAGGTGGACAAGAATGCGGTGACCGGTAAGATCACCGTCACGTCGCTGAACGTCGGCACGATCAACACGGTCGTCAATACCGACGGCGCGATCGCGATCCAGAACCCGAACGGCCCGACCGTGACGCTCAACGTCGCCGATCTGGGGATCAAGACGAACATGATCAACGACGCCGCGATCACCTCCTTGAAGATCGCCAACGGCGCGGTGACCAACGGCAAGATCCTCGCCGACGCCGTCACGACCGACAAGATCGCCGACGGCCAGGTGTTCAACGCCGACCTCGCCGACAACTCGGTCAGCTCCGCGAAGATCATCGACGGCGCGGTCAACACCGTCGACCTCGCCGACAGCTCGGTCACCTCGCTGAAGATTCGCGACGGCGAAGTTCAGACGCAGGATCTGGCCAACCTCGGCGTCTCGAACGCCAAGCTCGGCCCGAACTCGGTGACCACCGACAAGATCACCGACGGCACGATCGTCGACGCCGACGTCAGCCCGACCGCCGCGATCGCCTACGGCAAGCTCGCGCTCGCCGGCAGCATCACCAGCGGTGACATCACCGACGGCACGATCGTCAACGCCGACGTCAGCCCGACCGCCGCGATCGCCTATGGCAAGCTCGCGCTGACCAACAGCATTGTCACCGCCGACCTCACCGACGGCTCGGTCAACAGCGCGAAGATCTTCGACGGCACGATCGTCAACGCCGACGTCAGCCCGACCGCCGCGATCGCATACTCGAAGCTCGCCCTCACGAACAGCATTGTTACGGCGGATCTCACCGACGCCTCGGTCACGCTTCCGAAGCTGAGCCCGACCGGCGCGGCCTCCGGCCAGGCGATCACGTACAACGGCACCTCGATCGTCTGGGGCAACCCGTCGCCGGGCGGCGCCGCTGGTGGCGACCTGACCGGCACGTACCCGAATCCGACGATCGCGGCCAACGCCGTGACGAGCGCGAAGATCCTCGACGGCACGATCGTCAACGCGGACGTGAGCCCGACGGCGGCGATCGCGTACTCGAAGCTGGCTCTGACGAACAGCATCGTGACGGCGGATCTCACCGACGGCTCGGTCAACAGTGCGAAGATCCTGGACGGTTCGATCGTCAACGCGGACGTGAGCCCTGCGGCTGCGATCGCGTACTCGAAGCTGAACCTCACGAACAGTCTGGTGACTGCCGACCATATCGACGGCTCGATCACGCTTCCGAAGATCAGCAGCACCGGTGCGGCCTCGGGGCAGGGGATCACCTTCAACGGAACGAACATCGTCTGGGGCAGCCCCTCGCCGGGCGGCGCGGCAGGCGGTGACCTGACGGGCACGTACCCGAACCCGACGATCGCGACGGGTGCGGTGACGAGCGCGAAGATCCTCGACGGCACGATCGTCGATGCGGACGTTTCGCCGACGGCCGCCATCGCGTACTCGAAGCTGAACCTCGTGAACAGCATTCAGAATGCCGACATCGTGGCCAACGCGATCACGACGTCGAAGGTGGCCAACGGCACCGTGACGACCTCGAAGCTCGCCGACAGCGCCGTCTCGGGGCTGAAGCTGTTGACCGCGGCCGTCCAGACGGCACACATCGCCGACGGTGCTGTGACGCTCCCGAAGATCAATACGACGGGCGCCACGACCAACCAGGCGATCGTCTACAACGGCACGAACGCCGTCTGGGGGACGCCGATTCCGGGCGGCGCGGCAGGCGGTGACCTGACCGGCACGTATCCGAACCCGACCATCGCGGCCGGTGCGGTCACGAGCGCGAAGATCCTCGACGGCACGATCGTCGACGCGGACGTGAGCCCGACGGCGGCCATCGCGTACTCGAAGCTGAACCTCGTGAACAGCATTCAGAATGCCGACATCGTGGCCAACGCGATCACGACGTCGAAGGTGGCCAACGGCACCGTGACGACCTCGAAGCTCGCCGACAGCGCCGTCTCGGGGCTGAAGCTGTTGACCGCGGCGGTGAACACGGCGCACATCGCCGACGGCGCGGTGACGCTCCCGAAGATCAACACCACGGGCGCCACGACCAACCAGGCGATCGTCTTCAACGGCACGAATGCCGTCTGGGGGACGCCGATTCCGGGTGGTGCCGCGGGGGGTGATCTGACCGGCACGTACCCGAACCCGACGATCGCAG
>CAZJYH010000469.1:0-4346 GCA_964549365.1 uncultured Alphaproteobacteria bacterium | reverse complement strand
GCCGCTGGTGGAGATCGAGACGGGGCACTCGGTGGCCTGCTGGCACATCGACCGCGTGCAGGCGGCGGAGCGGGATGCGATGGGGGCGTTGCGGTAGACCGCCAAGGCCAAGGCCAAGTGACAAGTTCAAAGTGCCAAGTGCCAAGTGCCAAGTGCCAAGTTGTGCGGCGTGGGCCAAGCACCAAGCTCAAAGTGCCAAGCTCAAAGTGCCAAGCTCAAAGTGCCAAGTGACAAGTGCCAAGTTGTGCGGCGTGGGCCAAGCACCAAGCTCAAAGTGCCGAGTGCCGAGTGCCGAGTGCCGAGTGCCAAGTGACAAGTGACAAGTGACAAGTGACAAGTGCCAAGTTGTGCGGCGTGGGCAAAGTACCAAACACCAGGCACTACGCTCCAGAAACCAAGCTCCAACCGAGGGCCTGTATACCGAAGTGTACGCACCGGATATACAGGCCCGAGGCATTCTGTTATAGCCGCAACCGGCAGCTCACATCCGCTGTTCGCCGCGGTTCCACATTCTGAATTCTGCATTCTGAATTCTGCATTCTGCATTCTGCATTCTGCATTCTGAATTCTGCATTCTGCATTCTGAATTCCGCATTCTGCATTCTGAATTCCGCATTCTGCATTCTGAATTCCGCATTCCCTCCCCTTCCGCCGTAACTTGCGCGCGGCGTTTGGGGCCGTCGGCTGAGCGGTATGCTCCCGCACGACAGGCCCCCGGGCCTTCCCGATCCTCTCTCTTCTTTGCACTCCTCGATGCGTCGCTTTTCGATCGTCGGTACGTTGTTCATTGCGATCACGCTGCTGGTGGGGCTCTCGTGGCTGGGCCTCCGGCTGATCGGCCGCTCGTTCGTTGCCGACGGCGAGAACTCCGGCACGATCGAAGGGCTCGGCGCCGACGCCACCATCACACGCGACCAGTACGGCATCTCCTACATCGACGCCGCGAGCGAGAACGACGCGATGGCGGCGCTCGGCTACGCGCACGCGCAGGACCGCCTCTGGCAGATGGACCTGATGCGCCGCGCGGGCGAGGGGCGACTCTCGGAGATCTTCGGGCGCACGACGATCAAATACGACGAGCTTCTGAAGACGATCGGCTTCAAGCGGACGGCACGCGAGATCGTTCGGGCGATGCCGCGCAAGACCCGCATCGCACTGGACGCCTACTGCCGCGGCGTGAACGCCTTCATCGAGGGGCATCGCGGGCATTACCCGCTGGAGTTCGACGCGCTCGGCTACGAGCCGGAGCCGTGGAAGCCGGAGCACTCCGTGATGATCGTCCGGCTGCTCGCGTGGGAGCTGAACACGTCGTTCTGGACGGACATCGTCTTCGGCGAGTTGGAACGCCGTGTGGACTCCCTGCGCTTCAGCCAGATCCTCCCCTATTACCCGACCGACGCGCCGACGATTTTCCCCGGCGGTCAGAGGCCGGAGCCGCTCCTGGAGCAGCTGAAGGCTCCGCCGGTCGACACGACGAAGCGGGACTCGACGGCGCTCATCGACTCGAGCGCGCGCCGCGATACGACCAGGCGCCGTGACACGTCGCGGCGGCACAACACGGGCCTGTTCGATCCGCGCGGCGCCGTTCGGACGCGCCCCCTCCCCACACTCGGCGCGCTGCCGGACCTGGGCGAGGTGATGGACGCCGAACGCGAGATGCGCCGGTTCATCGGCATCAACGGCGCGCACATCGGCTCGAACGCCTGGGCGATCGCGGGGAACCGCACGACGAACGGCAAGGCGATGCTCGCGAACGATCCGCACCTTCCGCACACCGCCCCCGGCCGCTGGTTCCAGGCGGTGCTCACGTTCTCCGGACGGCACATCGCGGGGGTCACGCTTCCGGGGCTCCCGTACGTGGTGATCGGCCGCAACGACGACGTTGCCTGGGGGCTGACCAGCCTGATGGCCGACGAGACGGATTTCTACGTCGAGCACCTCGACAGCACGAAGCACACCACGATGTGGGTGGACGGCCGCGCCGAGAAGCTCACGCTGCTGCGCGACACGATCCAGGTGAAGGATTCCGCGGCCATGCCGATCCTGATCCGCATCGGGCGCCACGGTCCGCTGATCTCCGAGCTGCACCCGCACCGCATGCGCATGTCGCCGGCCGGGGCGCGCGTGGACTCCGCGTCGTACCTGCTCCACACGGCCGTCGCGATGCGCTGGTGCGGGGCCGACGTGTCGCAGGAGCTCTCGGCAATGCAGGGGATCAACGCCGCGCGCAATGTGCAGGAGTTCACGGCCGCCGCGCGCCTTGGGGGCATCCCCTCGCTCAACTTCATCTACGCCGACCGCAACGGCACGATCGCGAGCATACCGGCCGCGCGGATTCCGGTGCGCGAGGGGACGCACTCGAACTATCCGAATCCGGGATGGGAGAGCAAATACGACTGGAAGGGAACGATCGCCCCGGAGCGCCTCCCCACGCTGGTGAATCCCCCCGGCGGCTACGTCGCGAGCGCCAACAACAAGCTCTCGAACAACCTGGGCTTCGCGATGGGCGATCCGGCTGGAGGAACTGCTCCGGGAGGGGAACAACTTCAGCACCACGGACTTCGTGCAGATGCAGGCCGATCTCGTCTCGCCGCACATGCTCTACCTGCGCGACTTCCTGCTGCACGCCTTCCCGGACAGCAGCAAGCAGGGAACGGCGGTGCAGGCGGCGTTGCGGCGCCTGCGGCACTGGAACGGCGGCATGACGGCCGACGCGCCGGAGGCGGCGATCGCGGCGCAGTGGCTGCAGACGACGATCGAGATGACGTATCGCGACGAGATGGGTCCGGATATCTACCGACGCTGGGTGACGATGGCGCAGCAGCCGCTTCGATCGCTCCGCTACCACGTGATGATCGACAGCCGCTGGTTCGACGACATCTCCACGCCCAACCGCGTCGAGAGCCGCGACGACATTCTGCGCAAGGCGCTCGGCCGCGCGCTCGACTCGCTGCACGCCCGATTCAACACGTGGGAGCTCGGCTCCTGGCACTTCGGCCCGATGCACACGCTCACCTTCGAGCACCCGTTCGACAAGGACGAGAAGCTGCGCGGCATCGTCGACATCGGCCCGTTCGAGCTCGGCGGCGCGAACACCACGCTGAACAATGCGGAGTGGGACATGAACCAGCCCTTCAAGGTGCGCGTTGGACCCTCGATGCGGCAGATCGTGGACTTCGCGGACACGACGGCGTTCCTGCACAGCGTCATCACCTCCGGCGCGAGCGGGCAGCCGCTGAACCAGTTCTACAAGAATCAGACGGTACTCTGGATGAGCAATGGGTATCTTGTGCTCGCGGCCCGTACACCAACCGGTGGCGATGTTTCGTCGGTGACGAGGCTCTCCGCTCGTGAGGAGTGAGCCGAATGCGAAGTTCCAAATGACAAGTGCCAAGTGACGGGGCCTTCTCGTTACTTGCGTCGTCGTGGCGAGTGGCGAGAGTATGAGACAACGTCTCTGCGCTCCTCCGCGTCCTCTGCGTCCTCTGCGTCCTTTGCGGTGAATTTCTTTCGGACGGTGGACCGTGGACGGTTGATGGGGACGGGTCGCCAGTGGCGAGGCATGCAGGCAATACGGCCATAGCTGTACACTTCTCAAGGATACAACGACACGGGCCTCACTTTGACCGTGGGGCTTGGAACGTGGCACTTTGAACGTGGGGCTTGGAACGTAGTGCTTGGTGCTCCAGACATACCCTGTACATCCGAGTATAGAATGCCCCCCGCCGCTCAACCTGACAACTTTGAACGCAGAACTTGAAACGATCTCCCATAACCCATAACTCAAACCCCATAACCTCTTGAGCTCTCCTCGCGTCATAGTCGGAATGTCCGGCGGCCTCGACTCCTCGGTGGCCGCGGCGCTGCTTGTGCGGCAGGGCTACGACGTGGTGGGGATCACGATCAAGACGTACCGGTATGAGGACGTGGGGGGCAACGTCGGCTCGGACACGAGCTGCTGCTCGCTGGACGGCATCAACGACGCGCGGCGGGTGGCGGCGCGGCTCGGCATCCCGCACTACGTCTACGACTTCACCGAGCGCTTCGGCGAGGAGATCATCGACTACTTCGTGGACGCCTACCTGGCCGGCGACACGCCGAACCCGTGCGTGATGTGCAACCGGAAGATCAAGTGGGCGGAGATGCTCCGGCGCGCGGACGCGATCGGCGCGGACTACATCGCCACCGGACACTACGCGCGCATCCGTCGGAACGAGGAGAACGGACGGTACATTCTGAGCCGCGGGCTGGACGCCTCGAAGGATCAGTCGTACGCGCTCTGGGCCGTGGCGCAGGAGTCGCTCGGGCGCACCCTCTTCCCTCTCGCCGACCTGACGAAGCCGGAG
>CAZJYH010000468.1:0-4355 GCA_964549365.1 uncultured Alphaproteobacteria bacterium | reverse complement strand
TCACGGGTGATGAGTTATGGGGGTATAGTGTGTCGTCCCGGAAAGCGTTGACATGGTCAACGGAACAGGGAGAGAACATGGACACGGAGCAGCGAGAGCGACGGCGTTGCAGCGTTGGGTGAACTCAGCACCCGGGCGCCGCGACAAGGCGGCGCCGCACATTCGCGTCGCCGACCCCTCCGCCGCAACGCATGCAATGCTCAGCGTCTCGTCAGGTCCATCCGCTCCGGAACGTCGGAGCCGTTCGGGGCCGCCGCCACCGGCACGCGCAGACGAACCACGAGTCCGTTAGTCGTGAAGCCCCACGCCGTCTTGGCCGTCGGGTACACGACATCGCCGATCCACAATGGCGATACGCCGAATCCGGCCGGGAGAATCGGCTGCCACGATCGCGCGGAATCGGCGCTCATCAGCGTCGCGAATGCGCCGGATGCGTCCCATGTACCGCCGCGCAACCCGATCATGTGGCGCCCGCCCGGCGCGACGCGAACCCGCCCCATCCCGAGCGAGTCATCCTGATACCGCGTCGGAAGTTCCTTCCACGTGCGCCCGCCGTCGGTGGTCGTGTGCAGCACGGTCGCCGCCTCGTACTGTGTTGCCGATACGGGAATCTGCCCCGCGAACGATGTGACTCCGTGCCGTGCATCGCCGAAGTCCAGCCGCCTTCCCCGCCAAACGTTCCACTCGCTCCACGTCAGACCACCGTCCTCGGTTCTGAACACCACGTGCGGCCCATAATCTTCCTCTGGCGAACCACTCGGATTGTACGTCAGCAGCACGAGGGTTCCCGGCGCGAGACAACGCGCATCGGATACCGTCAGCGGACGCCCGCCGTCCTGGGTGTACTTCGGGACCGGGATCGTCCGCCATGTCACACCGCCGTCACTGGTGTACGCCACGCTTCGCGACGTCCGGATCGTCACGGCGTTCAACGCATCGCACATCGACACTTGCGCACCGGTGCACGAATCAACGCCGAGGTACCGCCAGCTCCCGCCGCCGTTGGTCGAGCCGAGCAACCGGCCGTTGCCCTTGACGTCCGTCGCGGCAAACACAATGGTTCCGGGCGTCGGCCAGGCGATGCTCCGGATCGTCAACCCGGCGGTGGTGTCGAACAGGGGGCTCCACGTCGAGCCGCCGTCACCGGTCCCATAGATGGAGGTCACGCCGTTGCTCGTACTACCGGCCACCAGGCAACTCATTTCATCGCGGGCGGCAATGGCGGAATACACCGTTGCCGAAATGCGATCGCGTACCACCTTCCACTGTTGGGAGTAAGCGGTAACCACCGCGCCATGCAGCATCAGGGCCAGGATCAGGCAGAGCGATGGCCGAAGTCCGGTACGATAACGAAATGACGACATACGAATAATCCTTGAACAGAAATATTGGACCGTGCGCAGAGGGGTGTGCCCGCATAGTTACGGGGAACGTCTGATTTTTGCAAGATCGATAAACGGACAATCGATGGTGGCAAAGAGAATGGCCTCGGAGTCAACTCCGAGACAACGACCGCGCAGCCGGCCCCTTACGTCTTCGCGCCGTTGCGTGAGGAATTTTCGGACGCTCGTGCCGTACGATGGGTCCCGGGGTGGACTCCGGGACAACGCCACAAGCCCCTACCTGTAGAACCTGGAACGTGGCATTTGGAACGATGAACGTCGGCCTCAGATGATCCGCTGATATTGCTCGATGTCGATGCGCCACACCTTCTCACCGCAGAAGCGGTCCCCTTCCGGACAGACCGGGCGCACGCCGGCGCCGTGGCGGATCGAGCACGGCGGCAACAGCCAGGCACCGATGCGCGGATGCACCGCGCGCACCTGCTTCGCCTCGTCGACCGACGCACGCCAGATCTCCTCCTGCGCATTGTAGCAGAGGCGCATCTTGTGCTTGTGGTGCAGGTTCAGCAGATCGCTCGACTCGGTGTATCGCACCGATACGGCGTTCGGCAGCAGGTAATGCGCAAACTCGGCCGGCACACCGAGCGCCTTGAGTCGCGCGATCGCCTCCCAACTCCGCCCCATCACCTCATTGTACTTCGCCTCTGCCGCCGCGCTGTGCGTCACCAGATCGGGCGTGATGAAGTCCGGATCGTCCGATAGTTGCGCGGCGAGGATCGGGCGCGACGCGGGCGTCATGCGGTGCCGCTGATCCTGCGAGTCGGCCGCGTGCGACAGCTTTCGCCGGAACGTGTAGTGCGGGTGATGCAGCGCGCGGGTCAGCTTCGCGTGCGTGGTGAGCGAGAGGTTCTCGCCGAGGATCCCGTTCTGCGTCGGGTCCATCGCCATCGCGACGGCGCCGTCATCGCTCAACTGCTCCGGCAGCAGGCCCAGGATCTCGCGCACCGATTCGGCGAGCACGGCTTCGGCGTTGATCTTGTAGTCCACCAGTTTCGAGGTGTACCCATCCAACGACGCATCGAAATGATCCGCGAACGCGCGCGTCGGCGTCGTCCCATCGTGGAAGCGCATGAACGCGCGATACTCCGGCGTCTCCTCGATCGGAAGCGGATCCTGCAGCACGATCCTGTAGTTGGGGTCGTGGCGCAGCATCTCGCGCACCATCTCACCGATCACCAGCTTCTGCTCCAGCGGTGTGTCGAACATCTCGCTCAGGCGCCAATACCGCAGCAGCGTCAGCCCGCTGATCGTGTGATAGAGATACGCGAACGTGCCGACCGGGAGCGCGTACCGCGCGATCTCCTGCGCCTTCTTCTTGATGTCGCGGAGGTACTTCTCCGGATACTTCGCCCGATACGGGTAGCGGCGGTAATACGCATCGGTGGTCGGCTCCATCAACAGGCCGATCAGCTCACGGTAGGATTCATGCTGGTACTCTACCGTGGCACGATACAGCTCGAGCGCCTCCCCTTCCATCGGCGGCACGGCCACCATTCCGGGCTTGACGGTCACATATCGCTGCGACACCTGCTCCGAGTTGTAGAACGGATGCTGATGCAGGAACGACCAGAGGAAGTGGCGCGACACGTTGTCCAGCGTGAACTGGAACTGCGCGTGCTGAAACGTGGTATGGTGCCCGGCCTCGTAGATCGAGCGGACGATCTGCGTGTCGCGGCTGTCGGGGAACAGCTCCAGCTGCACGACGTCGTCGGAGACGATCCCCTTGCCGGAGTAACAGGTGCGGGCGGTCGCCACGACGTTCTTGAACGGCGTATCGAACGCCTTCTCGAGATGAACGCGCGGCGGCGCCGAGAGGAACTTCTGATGATCGACCAGGACTGTTGACACGTGTATCGGAACAGGTAGGGAAGGCTTCAGAGGAAGTGCGCGGTATCGGGAACCCGACCCGCGCGGCCGTTGCAAATATACGGGAGCGGCGTGATGCGATGAGCGTCAAGCGTTGTGAGCGATGCGTGCAGCGTGCAGCGTGTAGCGTGCAGCGTGCAGCGTGACCCGCCGAAGATCCCGATGCATCGGGGCAACCGGCCCGCTGTCATCGTGACACACCCATCACTCATAACCCCATCACCCATACCAAAAAACGTCGCTCCCCGTCCGGAATACATCCGGGCGGGGAGCGGAAAGGGCCTGAATTGGGGGCCGGGCGCGTCTCAGTTCTGTTTGCCGCGGGTCGGGGCGGCATAGAGAATCCGGATCTTCTCGTCGATCCCGTCGATGCTCTTCAGGTACCGTTCACGGTCACGCGCCGCCTCGAGATTGTCGCAAACTTCGACGTACACACACTCCCACGCATCCCCCATTTGGAACGCCCGGGAGGAGAGCCGATTGTAGTCGGCAACCCTACGCTGCAGATCGTTGGTCGATCCGATATGGTGCTGGCCGGTGGCCGCACTCCTGAGAACATACAGGTAGGAAGGCATTGCCAGATCTCCCCTAGGATAGATGGGTCCACTTGGTCGTCACGCTGCTCCGACATCTGAGCCGACCGCAAGAACGCCGTCGACTGCCATTGATTCAAGGCACTACGGCGACCCCTTGCATACCACAACACATTCGCGCTCCGTCACGTCACCATCGATTGTCAAACGACCGACTGCCAAACGATTGTCGAGCCAACCTCCGCGCGCCGGAACAGGCGTCACGACGCATCGGGATCGAAAAACTTGCACGCGCTGCAATCGCAGGATCCCCGTACGAACGCCCTTCCTTGCATGGGCATGCAGCAGGCGGTGCACAACAGGAACGGGCGCGACCGCGCGAATGATAGAACCCGGAGTGGGATACGTGGCTGGGGTGTCCGTAGAGGGTTTGCCGTTGGAGCGGGAGACGGGGTTCGAACCCGCGACGTCAAGCTTGGGAAGCTTGCATTCTACCACTGAATTACTCCCGCACGAGCAGGCGCGACTCTAGGAAGGTTTCCCGGGAGTTGTC
>CAZJYH010000467.1:0-4360 GCA_964549365.1 uncultured Alphaproteobacteria bacterium | reverse complement strand
GATCGCTGGGCCGTGCGGAACGTGAACTTCACGCTCCGCCCCGGCGAGCGGATCGCGTTCGTGGGAGAGAACGGCGCGGGGAAGACGACGCTCACGAAGCTGATCGCGCGGTTGTACGATCCGACCGAGGGGCGCATCCTGCTGGACGGCGTGGACCTGCGCGATTACGATCTGGCCTCGCTCCGCAGGGCGATCAGCGTGATCTTCCAGGACTTCGTCCGCTACGACCTGCGGTTCGATGAGAACATCGGCGTCGGAGGGATCGAGGAGGCGGCCGCGTACCTGCACGAGCAGGACGCGGAGAGCGCGGCACAGGGCAACGTGGGTCCGAACGGTGCGACGCCGAACGGTGCGGCACCGAACGGCATCGATGCGGGTGCGGCTCGGAAGAACGGCGTTCCGCCCTCCGAAGAGCGGTCCTCCGAAGAGCGGTCCTCCGAAGAGCGGCCGGTTCCGGAGGGGATCGCGGCGGCGGCCGAGAAGTCGCTGGCGGCGTCGCTCCTGCCGCGCTTCAAGGAGGGATACCGACAGATGCTGGGGCGGCGATTCGAAGGGGGCGTGGAGCTCTCCGGCGGGGAGTGGCAGAAGGTGGCTCTGGCCCGCGCGTACATGCGCGAGTGCCAGGTGCTGATCCTCGACGAGCCGACCGCCGCGCTCGACGCCCGCGCCGAGTACGAGGTGTTCGTGCGGTTCTCACAGCTCGTCGCCGGGCGCACCGCCATCATCATCTCGCATCGGTTCTCCACCGTGCGCATGGCCGACCGCATCATCGTGTTGAAGGACGGCACGGTCGTCGAGAACGGCCCGCATGAGCAGCTCGTTCGCGCCGGCGGCCTCTACGCCGAGCTGTTCGAGATGCAGGCGGAGGGATATCGGTGAGGAACGTGCAGCGTTAAGCGTGATGCGTGCAGGTTGGCTTCGCGTCCTTCGCGTCTTCGCGGTTGTTTCATGTGAGACGGTGTCCTCCCGATCGCGGGCGGCGCGTCATGGGGCGCCTCCTGAGGGCCGACGTCGCTCGCCGCTTCCTCTGTCGTTCGACTTCTGCCTTCCGACTTCTCCAAAATGTCCAATTCCCCCCCCGCCGTTCCTCTTACGCTTCTGTTGGGCGGAGTCGCCCCAGGAGGCACGCGGTCGCGGCCCCCTGCCTCCCCCGATTCACGAACAACATATTCGAAGGAGCAATTCATGCATCTCTCCACTCATCGTTCGTTTGCCGCGATGGCACTCGTCGCCCTGGTCGCGGTGACGGTGCTGTTCGGCGCGTCGACGGCGCAGGCGCAGATCCCATGCGGCGCCAACGTCCTGACGATCAAGAACGGCACCGCCTGTGACATCAATTTCTGTCTGAAGGGTTTCCAGGGCGGATTCACCGCGACGTTCTGCTGGTTCGCCCCGGCAGGACAGCCAACGGTGGTGCCGATGCCCGCGGGCTTCGCACCGGCCGGCGTCGTCAACACGGGCAACAACACCACCTATCCGTTCGTGCCGTGCCCGGTGGCGACCGCTCCGTGGTGGGTGCCGAACATCACGCTCGGCGGCTGCTGCTGCGACGTGTTCTACGATCCGGCCATCTGCGTGATGTGGATCATGAACACCACGTCGCCCCCCCCGTGCCAGTAAGCGGCGCCGAACGTTGAAACATCGCAACAACGCGATTCATCAACGATGAAACGCGACGCAGGCCCGGCATGCAATCGGCATCCCGGGCCTGCTCGCGCATCGGAGCGGGGGCTCTCACGCCGACTCCCCGCATCTGCACCACGATCGCCGATTCTCGGTGCCGAGTGTCCACAAAACATGGCGCCGATCCTCTTACCGATTCACACGGCCCGACCGTACCGCAACGTACGCGCCCGGTTCACCTCGCCGAATTCCATCCGTACCTATCGAGGGAGTTTCCATGCACACAGGAATTCATCGCGCGCTCGCCGCAATCGCGTGCGCGACCGTGATCGTCGTCCTCTCATTGTTCACGACATCCAACGCCGAGGCTCAGATACCGCCGCCGTGCGGCGCCGCCGATCTGACGATCAAGAACGGGACCGACTGCGATCTTTTGTTCTGCCTGAAGGGCTACGACGACGTCTTCTGTTGGAAGGTGCCGGCAAATGACGGCGTGGTTGTTCCGATGCCGCCGGGATTCGAGCCGGTGGGCGTGATCAACACGGGGAACAACACGACGTATGATTTCATCACGCCGAGCCCGGACCCGAACGCCGCCTGGTGGGTGCCGAACATCACGTTGAGCGGCTGCTGCGTCGACGTATTCTTCGACCCGGCAAACTGCGTCATGTGGGTGCTGAAGACCACGTCGCCGCCACCGTGCCAGTAGTTCCGGCACGCGCGTTCACGACCGGTCGATTCGCATTTCGAGGCCCGGACCCGCTTCCGGTGGGACGGGCCTCGGCGCATGCACAGGGAGCAACCGTGCCTCGGCGACCGAAGGAAGCTCTCCATTCCTTCGCACGACGAGGACGGCCGTGGGCCTCCACCCCGTCGCCGATCCGGAGAATCCATTCCGCCGGGGACGCGGGAACTCGCGGCACCACATTACGCGATCTTCACTCCCGCATTGGATTGGAGCCGGGATCGAAATGCGCTAGCTTCATCACCCTTCCGGCGCGCCCGACACCCGACGGACGCAACGCGGACCGTGGAACGCCTGCCGGGAGAAGAACGCGGGGATGCGTGCCGCCGACGACACGCATACACCGGATCATTCAACGCTCGCAACAGCCATACCGACCATGTCGATTCCTACCGAACCCATAGGAAGCATCCCTCGACCGCAATCGCTCATGAACGGAGTGGCGGCATTTGCCGCCGGGGAGATCACCCGCGACCAGCTCGATGCGCTCTACAACGACGCCCTGCTCGATACGCTGCGCTCCTTCGAGGCCACCGGATCGCCGGTCATCACCGACGGCGAACAGAGCAAGCCGAGCTTCGCGACCTATCCGATCCACGGACTGGAGAACCTTTCGTTCGACGGCGTGGTGATCCCGTTTGCCGACGGCCACACCCGGCAATTGCCGCGGTTGACCGGAGGACCGTTCCGCTTCAAGACCTATGCCGACAGCTATCTGCGCGCGGCGCGACACCATACCGGCGCCCCGCTGAAGCAGGCCGTCATCTCCGCCTCCGTGCTCAGCCTGCTGTACCCGGGCGATGGAATCCCAGGATATTCTCGCGAGGAGTTCATGGCCGATCTGCTCAACGAGAGCGAGGCCGACATTCGTCGCTGCCTCGATGAGGGTGCGCACGCCGTACAGGTCGATTTCACCGAAGGACGTCTCTCGCTGAAGCTCGACCCCTCGAAGGGACTGCTCCGCAGCTTCGTGGAGATCAACAACGGTGTGCTGAACCGCTTCACGGCCGAAGAGCGGAATCGGCTCGGCGTGCACACCTGCCCCGGCGGCGACCACGATTCAACCCACAGCGCGGACGTCGATTACGCGGAACTCCTTCCCGACCTTTTCACATTGAACGTCCGCAATTTCTATGTGCAGCTCGCGAGCGAACAAGAGCCGGGGCGGGTGCTGGGGATCATTCGCGACAACCTTCGCCCGGATCAGCGCGTGTTCGTGGGCGTGACCGACCCGATCAATCCGCGGGTCGAGACGCCGGAGGAGGTGCGCGATCGCGTGATGGAGGCGGCGCGCTTCATCCCGCCGGAGCAGCTCGGCACCACCGACGACTGCGGATTCTCACCCTTCGGCGACGACACATCCACGGCACGCGAGACCGCCTTCGCCAAGATTCGCGCCCGCGTGGAGGGGACTCATCTCGCCGAGCGCGAACTCGGCCTCTGAGCCCAGCGATCACGACCGTAGAATTTCAGTGCCGCGTTTTCCGTCGGGAGAGCGCGGCATTTCTCTCATGTACTACCCCCAACGTTCACGGCTCGGCATTTTTACCCCGACTCAATTATGCTGAGCGTTCGACGGCGGCACACACCCCGTATTGAGGCGATTGATCGAATGCCTCAATGTCCTGCCGGAGCATCGCTCAACATTTCACCGTCCATCATTTTCCGGAATATCTCATAGCACCGGAACGACGCCGCTTCCACGTTGCCGGGACGTAAATGAGGCGAGGTGCCACGCGTCGTCACCGGCCCGGCGGGTCATCGTCGATAAACACGGATCGAGCGCAGGAAACAAGCACGTTGCGGGCGGCACGTACTTCTACCGCATCGAGACGCCGCAGGGGACCTCACAGATGCAGGTCGGCTTCACGCGCTGAGCGCCTGCGCGGCCTACGTTCAACAGCCTCCCCTCGCACGCGATCTGTGCGGGGGGAGTTCTTCATACGCCACCGCCGATTGCCTCAAGATTCTCTCCCATTCATCCTTCATAAT
>CAZJYH010000466.1:0-4361 GCA_964549365.1 uncultured Alphaproteobacteria bacterium | reverse complement strand
ATCTCGCCGAGTATCGCTCGGAGTGTGTGTCGGCCACGTCGATCGTGGAGGAGATCGCGAAGTTCACGCAGAGCTATTCGGCGGCGATCGACTTCGCGCCGGTTCGCCTGGAGCAGATGCGCGAACGGCTCGGCGCGCTCAGCGGCCTGCGCAAGAAGTTCGGCGGCACGCTCGACGCGGTGCTGGCGCACCGGGCCGAGATCGCGGCCGAGCTGGAACTGGCCCAGAACTTCGAGGAGCAGACCGCGGCGATGGAACGCGACGTGGATTGCGCGATGCGACGCGCGGGCGAGCTGGCCGCGAAGCTCTCCTCGAAGCGGGCCGAGGTGGCCCGCAAGGCCGCGCGATCGGTGGAGAACGTGCTGAAGAATCTCGGCATCGAGAAGGGACGATTCCACGTGCACCTCGAGCGCGTCGAGACCGACGCGACCGCACCGAACGCGGTCTGGTACGAAGGGAAGTACTACGCGGCCAACGCGCACGGCTTCGACAACGCGGAGTTCCACATCTCGACGAACCTCGGCGAGGAGCCGAAGCCCCTGGCGCGCGTTGCCTCCGGCGGCGAGATCAGCCGCGTGATGCTGGCGATGAAGACGATCCTTGCGAAGAACGACCGGCTGCCGCTTCTGATCTTCGACGAGATCGACACCGGCATTTCCGGCCGCATCGCCTCGAAGGTCGGCGCCACGATGCGCGATCTGGCGGACTTCCATCAGATCATCGCCATCACGCACCTGCCGCAGATTGCTGCGATGAGCAGCAACCACCATGTGGTGGAGAAGTCCGAACATGCAAAGCGCACCGTTACCGGTGTGCGCCGTCTATCGCCCGATGAGCATACGCGCGAGGTTGCGAAGCTGATGAGCGGCGAGGTGGTTACCGAGTCGAGCCTGCAAATGGCCCGCGAACTGATCGAATCATGAAAGGGATCCGTGCATGATGCTGAGCGACCCGTCGCAACGGTACAATCGAACGTTCCTGTCGAAGAGCGAGCTGCGCGACAAGCTGTTGCCGTTGCTCGGCGCGGTTGAACTGAACCGCATCATCTGCGCGTACGAGATGGCGGAGAACGTGCATCAGTTTCAGGTGCGCAACGACGGCACCCCCTACTTCTGGCACGTGACGCGGGTCACGCGCATTCTGCTGGAGGAGCTCGGCATCCACGACCCGGACGTTCTGATCAGCGCGCTGCTGCACGACACGCTTGAGGATTCGGATATCCTCAACCCCGAGGTGCTGGAGTACAACTTCGGCGAGTATGTGAGCTACATGGTGGACATGTTGACCAAGGAGGTGCGCGTGGAGGAAGGTCCGCTCCGTGAACAAATCGACAAGGAGTATGTGGAGCGCCTGAAGAACAGCCCCGAGGATTGCCGCATCATCAAGCTCGCCGACCGGCTGGACAACATCCGCTGCCTGGCCTTCAACCTGAAGCGCAATCCCTACCGATACGTGAAGGAGACCTCGGAGCACTACATGCCGATGGCGGAGAATTCCTCGAACCTCCACATGCTCTATCTGCTGAAGGAACTGAAGCGCGAGCGGAACAAGTTCTTCGGATGAGCAGAAGAAAGGATGAAGTATGAATTATAAATTATGAAGAATTGGCTTTGGCGTTCTTTGAGATGGTGGTGAAGATCGCCAGAAGTTGACGACATTCATCCTGCAGTGCCGCGAGATTTGCTGTGGGCACAATAGATGAGTCACCGAGAAGATCGAGCCAGTAATCGGTTTCATCGAGTTCCTTCAGACAATCCCCGATTTTGGCAATGAATTCCGGCTTCGAGCGTGAACGGAAAGCCTCCCGGTAATTTGCGCCGACGGACGTCCCGGATCGCAGAACCTGCTTCCCCAATACCTGCGCAACAGTAGTCTTCGGCAACGCAACAAACATGCGTACGATACGCAGCGCAAACTCCTTGGTTCGCGCCTGTAAATCCCTTGACATCTCCCGCTCCTTCATAATTCATAATTCATCCTTCATACTTTCTACTGAATAATCGGCAGCGACAGTCCGTTCGGCGGCGGCTCGTCTTCGCGGGAGGGGATGTCGAGCGGTGGAGGTTCGGGTTTGGGGGCGGGTTTCGTTGCGCGGGCGAGAATCTGCGCGCTCTTCGCCTCGAAGAGGAACTGTTCGCGAACCCCGATCGAGAACGGGCTCGACGCGTCGACCATCCGCTCCGGATGCCATTGCACGGCCAGCATGTACGGCTTGCCGTTGTGGTCGTTCCGCTCGAACGCCTCAACCACGCCGTCGGCGGCACGTCCGGAGACCACCAATCCCTCCCCGAGTTTGTCCACGGCCTGATGGTGCGCGGAGTTGATCTCCCCGTGCAGTTCCCGCACGGCCTTGAACAGGAGCGTGCCCGGCGCCACGTCGATCGTGTGCACGCTATCGATCGCGTCGTCCTTCTGATGCATCTCGCTTCCGGGGACGTGATCGGGAAGATGCGCGATCAACGTGCCGCCGTGGTGAACGTTCATCACCTGCATGCCCCGGCATATGGCCAGGACGGGGATGGCACGCTCATCGGCGATCTCCAGCAGCCGGAACTCCAACTCGTCGCGCTCGCGATCGATCGCGCCGCAGACGCCTTCGAGATCAGGGCGGCCGTAGCGCGCCGGGTCCACATCCGAGCCGCCGGTGAGCACCAGCGCGTCGGCGCGCGCCATGTCCTCCTCTCGGTTCGCCGAGGCCCACATGTCGATCGTCTCCACCTCCTCCCCGCTACGCTTCAGCCACGCCGCATAGTTCTCGTAACTCGGGCTTCCGCTTCCCTTCGAGATTGCAATCACCAATGCCATACCGTTGCTCTCTGAAATTGCGCTGTGAAATGCCGCTACAGTTTTCGTTCGATGACGTCCGACAAGATAGCCAACAGCCGTGGTTCGTCGCTCAGATGCAGATGGGCCTCGGCGACGTGAAGAAGCGGGCGAAGCGCGTCGAATGCACCGAGCTTCACGGCATCCTTCGCCGTCGTTATCACCGAGTCCGCCGCGCCGCGCCGCACGGCAACCATCAGTCGTGCGAGCGATCGGGTCGTGTACCGCTGATGGTCCTGAAACAGCACGGTTCCGACCGGCTCGATGCCGAGCGCCATGAGCGCCCGCGTGAGGCGCTCCGGATGGGCGATGCCGGCCGCCACAACGGGCCGACGCCCGATGAAGCGCGTGGCGGGATCGCTCCAGAGTGTCGGCCATTCCACGTTCACGGTCGATCGAAACAGTGGCGTTTCGGGGGCCATGAAGCGCCGCGCGAACCCGGCCGCGTCGTCGGAGGCGGCCACCACAACGCCCGCGCGGGCGAGCGCCGCCGGAGGTTCACGGAGCAGCCCGGCCGGGATGAGCCACGGCCGTTCGACGGTGTGGTCGTCCACGATCACGATGTCGAGATCGCGGCCGAGGCGGTAGTGCTGGAAGCCGTCGTCGAGCAGCACAACGTGCCCGGCGAACTCGGCCTCGATGCTTCGCAGCAGCGCGGCGCGATCGGCGGCCACACCGATCGCGCCGCGCGTCATTCCGCGTGCGAGCATCGCGGGCTCATCGCCGAGGCGCTCGACGCCCGGCACCGGTGTGCCCGCGCGCCAGACGAGCGGCGTATTGATTTCGCGCCCGTATCCCCGCGTGAGCAGAAGCACCGGCCACCGCGGGCTCAGCAGCTCGATGAGCCGCGCCACCATCGGCGTCTTTCCCGATCCCCCCGCCGAGATGTTCCCCACGGAGATGACCGGCAGCCCGCTCACATAACGCTCCGCCTCCTTTCGCCGGCGATCCCATCGCTGGACGAGCCCATACACCCACGCGGCCGGCAGGAGCATCGGGTTCGGTTTCACCTGGCCCTCCTGTTTCGTGTCGGCGCCATCGGAGGTTCCATTTCAAGCAACGTCGCGGTGAATTGTTGGAGAATGGAGGGAGAGATGTAGAGGGAATTGCTCGTGGTTGGAATCTCGAATTTGCAATAACGGAATTCAACTCTGGCGAACGGATAAGGAATCTCCATCCGATCCCATGATCCGAGAACGAACGCCCGCGACGCGATCCATGAGCAGCAGAGCACCCGACACGACGAGCGCATGGACGCCACAAGCGCCCCAGGCTTCGCTTCGTGCAACGGACCACGCGGACCATCCGGCGTGATGAGGACGCGACGCCGACTCAGCTCCTCCACCATCGCTGCCAGCGCCTCGCCCCCGCCGCGCGAACTCGATCCACGAATCACCGTCGCATAACCCAGCCCTCGCTTCAGGTAGTCCGCAAGCAGCTCCCCGTCGGCGCTGCCGCTGACCACCGCCGAGGAATCCCCACGAAAGCGATACCAGACCGGAATCATCCGGCCATGCCAGAACGCGACCACACACGGT
>CAZJYH010000465.1:0-4365 GCA_964549365.1 uncultured Alphaproteobacteria bacterium | reverse complement strand
GGAGATCTTTACCTGGCACAACGCACGGTGAAGGTGATGGGAAAGGGGGCGAAGGAGCGGATCGTTCCGTTCGGAGAGCCCGCCGCGGCCGCGATCGCCGCCTATCAGCGGAAACGCCCCGAGCTGCTGGGCGATGTGCAATGCGACAGCCTCTTCATCAGTTCATCGGGGAGGCCGTTGACCGGCAACGATGTCTACCGCATCGTTCGCGGGCACATGTCGCGGATCACCGAGCAGAAGAAACGCAGCCCGCACGTGTTGCGCCACTCGTTCGCGACGCACATGCTGGACGGCGGCGCCGGCCTGCGCGAGGTGGGGGAGATGCTCGGTCACGCATCGCTTTCCAGCACGCAGGTCTACACCCACGTAACCATCGAGCGCCTGAAGGAGGCGTATGCCAAGGCACACCCACGAGCCGATAGAACCGATCAGACACCTGAGTAGCCTGCAGCGCGGTGAGGGCTGCCCGCGGGGACGACGAACGGCGTCGGGCGCCCGCGCCGCCGTGTATGCGGGGCTGATGCTCGTATGCGGCGCGATCGTCTGCGGAAGGAGCGTGGCGCATGCACAGATCAACGGCGACCCGATCGATACATCCGAGGCAGTCGACACCACGGCCGCAACCCTTCCACGCGATTTCGACCTGCTCTCCCTCGGCGTCGAGTTTGTCCCCTCTCCCGGGGGGGGCACGTTCTTCGACGGCTACAAACGTCTCGGCGGCGCGGTTGAATCGCTGGGTGCCCGCATGGCGCCGATGGTGAACATCCGGCTTGCGACGGCCGGCCCGCTGCGTATCTGCCTGCAGAGCACATATGCGCGTGCGTCGTTCACCGATATCTACGGCGTGATCGATTCGATCTCGAATCCCTACATGCGCGGCGCCGCCGCTTTGGTGGATCAGTTCAGCGCAACCGCGATCCCGGTGATGGCGGGGGTGGAGTACGCGCCGGTGCGGTCGCAGTTCACCACCTACGTGGGGGTGGGGGTCGGGCTGGCGTTCAACAATGTCGACTGGTCGACGATCGTGCGATCGCAGTCGATCGTGGACTTCTACCGTCCCGGCGCGAACGTGAAGAGCGCCGGCGTTGGGCCGGCCGCACGCGTGTATGCCGGCACGGACTTTCGCTTCGATCGGAATTACTGGGGGCAGGGTTCGGTACGCGGGATTTTCATGGAAGCAAGCTATCTTCTGCTGCCGGTGAACCGCGATTTCTTCACGGCGATCCGGGGGAGCGGGAAGGGGATCGAAAGCCCTCCCGATCACGATTCCGGTGTGCTGGATCTCGGCGGGTTTGCGTTCACGATCGGACTGAACCTGCAGATGGTTCGCCGCTAGAACGTGCCGCCATCGATCGATCAGTCCACAATGGGAGATGTGATCATGAAGATCCAAATCACTGCCCGCCACTTCAAGGCATCGTCCGACCTGCAAACCTATGCCGCGCATGCCGTCGAGCGTCTCGGCAGCGTGTACGAGGGCATCGTCAGCGCCGACGTGATACTCGAAGAGCGCGTGCGCGGAGGGAGCGATCAGGTTGCCGAGGTGAAGATCTCGGTGTACCGCGAACAGCTTGTGGCGAAGGAAGAGTCGAACGACATCAAGCACAGCATTCAGTCGTGCGTACTGAAGCTGGAGCGGCAACTGCAGCGCTACAAGGAGAAGCTGCACGCCGGTCAGCGGCCCCATGAAGGCAATGGCGTTGTCGGCAGTGTGTGAGGTGATGGAGATCCCATAATGCAAGAGCATCGTACCGCCTGCGGCGGATGATGCATGAACGACACGGGGCGGAAGCCGAATTCGACTGCGTATATTCAGCGGTCGCATCGGCTTGCGCCCCGTGTTCGTTGGCCCCTCGACCGTTCGCGACGACAACCGATCCCGCTATTATCGGAGCAACTGCCATGGGCGTACTCGACAACATCCAGGAGATCCGCAAGCAGAGCATCACCGTCGGCTGTCTCGCCGACACGTGCGCCGAGCGCTTTCAATTGAAACAGGTCAACGAGAACGTCGGGCGCGAGAAGCTGATCACCGACAAGAACCTGCATCGCCCGCAGCTTGCGCTCACCGGATACACGAAGCTCTTCACGTATCATCGCGTGCAGGTGCTCGGCAACACGGAATATTTCTACCTGCAGAGCCTGCCGCCGGAGCGGCGCGTCGAGGTGTTCCGCACGCTGCTCGGCTTCGACGTTCCGTGCCTGGTGGTCACCACGGGGAACGTGCTCGCCGATGAGCTGGTGGCGATCGCCACCGATCGCGGCATCGCGGTCTTCAGCACGCCGCACGAGACCACGAAGGCCATCTATCTGCTCAGCGATTTTCTCGACGATCACTTCGCCGCCTACACGCCGGTGCACGGCGCGTTCGTGGATGTGTACGGCGTCGGGGTGCTCTTCATCGGCCGCTCAGGGATCGGCAAGAGCGAGGTTGCGCTGGATCTGATCGAGCGCGGCCATCGCCTTGTTGCCGACGACGTGGTGCTCGTCACGCGAAAGGGGGAGGGCGTGCTGATGGGGGCGGGGACGGCCCTGGCGCCGCATTTCATGGAGGTGCGCGGCCTGGGCCTGCTCGACGTGCGGCAGATGTTCGGCATCCGCGCCATTCGCTTTCAGAAGCGAGTGGAGGTGATCGTGGAACTGGAGGAGTGGGATCCGGATGCCGAATACACGCGAACCGGACTGGACGACGAGACGGTGAACCTGATCGGCATCGACGTGCAATACGTGCGCCTGCCGATCTTCCCGGGGAAGAACATCACCGTGATCGCGGAGGTGATTGCGTTGAACTACCTGCTGAAGCATTACGGCTACAATGCCGCAAAGGTCTTCGCCGACAAGCTCACCGACGCGATCTCGCGGCGTACCGGCGCGGACGACATTGCTTCGACGCGCTCGACGCCGTACTTCGAGCATGACTTCGAGTAGCGTCGGCGTTCAGATCGGGGGCATTGACGGCGACACTTCAAGACACTCTTGATCCGACGTCGGGTTCGCCATGCCGGCCTGTCGCGTGGCTGTGCCCGCGAACGTGACAGACTTTTAATGTGGTGCTTGATATGGCATTTGGAAGTTCTTTACGTATATTGGCGACCCGTTCGTGTACGTGAAAGCCGGTTGGGCCGCAACGGTCTCTCCCTCCATACCGGCCGTCATGATGCAAACGCGCGACAATGCCCACGTTGCGTTTATCCAATCGAAACCGACAACCAAGAACGGTATCCGGCCGGCGTCCGTCTTGCAACCTGTAGAGAGAGGCCTATGAGCACTGTCGACTTTGCACGCCGTATTTCCTACGCATTGGTTTGGGGAAGCCTGCTCGCGGCGTTGATATTCGCCGTCACCGGCTGATCGGCTCCCCTTCAACCGCTGCTGTTTTTCCCCGCCCTCGGATCGATCGACGCCGGCAGCATCCGCCGTCCGCCCCGATTGCGCACACCGCCGTCTTCCTGACATACCCGAATCCCAACATTTGAACCGACACTTTAAGTGACGGCCTGCCTTCTCCAATCGGATCGGTTCGGTTCTCCTTGAAATCGTCCGATGTTGTCTCCCGTCCATGCCGTATCTTCATCCGCTTTGCGAAGCGGGAACCCGCAACCGCGTAACGTTCAAGGTCCGTGGGAGTGCAACTCTCCACGGGTTCGCATAACCCGCTATCCAACGGTTGAAACACAGGCAGCCTGACTCACTGGTGGCAGTTGCAACAACCACGGGCACTCCGGTTCGTCGCTCGACGTCGGAGATGCAGGCCGCGCAGGCAAACGGTTCGTCCGGACCGCACTCCGGTGCGAACGGAGCCGTGCTCAACGGCATCTCCGTGCAGGGCGACGCCGGAAATGATCTGATGCTTGCGCTGCAGTGCGGTGAGCGTGATGCTCTGGACAAGCTTTTCGCATTGTACAGCCCGAAGCTCTTCAGCTTCATCGTACGGATGGTGGGGGACGGCTCCACGGCCGAGGACATCGTGCAGGAGACGTGGCTCACGTTGTACGAGCGGCGTTCGAGATATCAGCCGACGTTTCGTTTCTCGACGTGGCTGTTCACGATCGCGCGTCGCAAGGCGTTGAGCGAGCTGCGGCGGCGCAGCGTGCGAACGGCCGTGCGATCGCTGACGATGCAGTCGAAGGGGGGAGAGCATGAGGAGATGGAGATGCCGCAGACCATGTTCAGCGGACCGGATGACCGCGCCGACGCGGCGATCCTGGGACGCATGGTCGACCGCGCGCTTCTGAAGCTCTCGCCCCAGCAGCGCGAGGTGGTGATCCTTCGCGACATCGAAGGGTTCGAACCGGAGGAGATCGCCAACATCCTGGCCTGGACGGTGAAGCCGGGCGCTCTACGCAAGAGAATATTCGATGCCCG
>CAZJYH010000464.1:0-4374 GCA_964549365.1 uncultured Alphaproteobacteria bacterium | reverse complement strand
GCTCCCGGCGTCGAACCTGAAGAGCATCACTCGGCGAGACGGGATCGAGCTTGCGGGGGTGGGGACGGTTTCGGCGGCGATCGATCGAATAATTTGACGCGGTGCACATCGTCCGCGCGGCGGGGGTGGTTCCGACGATCATCTTGTGCTCATCTTGAGATGGTAGTTTGCCTCCGCACTGCACACGATGCGTCCCTAGGATGCTCCTTTGTGCCGTGTGACATACTGTTGTTTCTCTATTTGGTGAGAAGCGTCGGCCTCGGGGATGTGGCCGGCGCTTTTTTTTGGAGGATCGTCGACGGTGGTGCCCAGGCGAGTGCATCGGAGCCGTACGGCATCGTTGCATCGAAACCCCGAATTCCGCCACCGAACCCTGTGAATTCAGGTATCTGTTTGGGCACCCATATTTCTTTGGGTTTGTAAGATCTTTGGGCTATATTTGTACCACCTCAATCGAACAGGCCGAAGGCCCTGACCAAGCCGGGGAAGGGGTGAGGTGAGCGATTCAACGTTGTTTGGCAAAGTGAGAGAATCGAGGATGGTTTCAAGGATTTTCCTCGATATGATGCCGACGGGATCGTGGCATTCCCGTTGGTTGGAATCTTGTCGCGGCGCAACATTGCGCTTGACTCCCCTTCGGCAATTGCCTATGTTTGTACCCAGAAAATTCTGGGCATCATTTCAGTGACCAACCATGCTGACCAAGCGACAGCAGGAGATACTCGACTTTCTCATCGAGTTTCAGCAACGGATGGGCCGCACACCAAGCGGTCCGGAGATAGCCGCGCGTTTTGGATTCAAGGACCCTTCCCCAGCGTATCAGCATCTGCAGCTCATGGAGAAGAAGGGCTATGTGGAGTTGATACGATCGAGCCAGGGGAGGCTGATCGGCATCAAGCCGACTCCTCGGGCACAGGAGCAGAACGCGCGGTCGTGGGCGGTGTTGGGGACGATTCCCGCCGGTCCGCTCTCCGAGGTACTCGCCGAGGAGACGACGAAACGTATCGATCGCATTGACGACCTCATCCCGGAGCTGCAGCCCGGTGATTTCTTCCTCTCGGTCAGCGGTGATTCCATGATCGAAGCAGGGTTGCTTCCAGGGCAGTATGTGATCGTTCGTCCGGGAACCGAACCACGCAACGGCGATGTCTGCGCCGTGTGGGTTGAAGGGCAGGGGAGCACTCTCAAACAGGTGTTCTTCGAAGATGGGTACGTGCGTCTGCAACCGGCCAACAGCGCATATCGTGCGCAAGTCTATCCGGCCGATATAGTTCAAGTACAGGGGGTGCTCGTTGCGGCGCTCTCCGTTGAAAAATACAGACGGCCCGCCGCTCGCTGACGTTTTGATCGCGCACCCGCGCGGCACGCGACTCGGCGGCGGACCGCACCGTCCACAGAACATTCTCTTCGGAAAACCATGGCTTGATGCCTCTCACCAGGGCATCGATCACCCGCGTATTCGTATGCCGCGCGCGGGGGAATGAGAGCGGACAGAGGGGATTTGTGACACACCCGCTTTCAACTGATCGGCCATGCGGCAAAGGGCATCCCAAAGTGCTCACGACAGTTTTGGTTATCCGAGTGTTCACCATCACACCCGCAGGAGCCAACGCGGGGGTAGGGACATCGTTCCTATCCCCGCTTGTTGTTCATCCCCCTTCGTCTCAATTCCGTATGCACTTCTCCGTCGTGATCGCGTGGGTTCGATAGCCTGACCGGCGCCGGGCCGTCGCGGATCGGTTCCCGCGGCATCGTCGATCCCAGGTCGCTCCCACGCTCGGCCGAGCCGTCGTATGCCGGTTCCGTCCTCCTTCGAAACGTGCCGGCGTTTACGGCGTAGGCCGCGCTTGCCGCATCGTCGGCGGACGAAATCGAACGTGAGATTTTCGCCTTGTGCGACTTTTCAGGATGCTGTGTCACTTGTACGGAGTGGGCAGTGTGTCGCACGCACGCACGAATCCGACAGACGCCGAGTTGCGGTGTGTTGCCGCCGAATGCCGCCCATGCACGTGTGACGGCTCATGGCCTGAGCCGCGTCGAGCCGCCGCCGGCCCGACGCGTGCGCCTCCACCGCCGATTGCGGGCCGGAGATTCCGGGCCTGCCATGTGCCGGCACTTCTCGCTCATCATGTCTACCGATCAGACCGGACATATCGCGACCCGTCAGGAGCGCTTCCTTGCGCTGCTGCTCCCCGTGCGCGAACGGCTGTCGCAGTTTGCGCGAGCGTTGACACGCGATCGCGATGAGGCGGACGATCTGGTGAGCGACACCATCCTGATCGCGTATGAGCAGTTCGATGGTGTGCGGCATCCCGATGCGTTCCTCGGCTATCTGTTCACGATCGCAACGCGTCGGCATCGGCGGCAGCGGTGGCGCGGGCGGTTGTTCGGGCGTTATGACGAGGAGCGGGCGCACGCGATCGCCGGATCGGGAACCACGCCGGAGGTCGCGGCCGACGTGCAGGCATTGCGGGCGGCGCTTGCGCGGCTCCCGATGAAACAGCGCGAGGCGGTGATGCTGTTCGAGATCGCGGGCCTCACGCTCCAGGAAATATGCGCTGTGCAGGGTGGCTCGCTCTCCGGCGTCAAGTCTCGCATCGTTCGTGGGCGCGCACGCCTCGCCGAACTGCTCGGCGCGAGCGGCGGCCCGGCGTCGGGAGGCGGCATACACGTGGGAACGGTGCCGCATTCCAACGGCATCATCATTTACTCGGATATATCACGCGATGAACCAGCCCAAGCGACAGCTTCGCGAATACTTTGATGCGCTGCGCAGGCAGTCCGGCATCTCCGAGGAGGAGGTGCGGGGGATGCTGTCGCGCCATGACGCAGGCTCCGCGGCTCGCGGGAATGTCACTCGTGCAATCCGCCCTTACGCGATCATCGGCGTGTTCGCGGTCGCAGTGCTCGGTGCCTGCCTGGTGCTGATCCCCTCTACAGACCGTGACGATGACCGGACGAATGCGCGCCCGCGTTCGGCTGCGATCGTGCGTGCGCCTGAAGCGAACGCCCACGCGGCCGGGATCGCGCCGCAACAGAAGGACGAAACACGGCAGATGCCCTCCGCACGGCCGTCGGACGGCAGGCCGCCGATGCGTGCAACGATGCACGTGCCGCCTCATACACTGAACCAAGATCCAACGCAGGAGATAGCACCAATGAAACAGGGAACGACGATGAAGAACTGGAAACGGACGATCACTTCCGCGCTGACGGCCGGGCTTGCGGCGATAACGATGGGCAACATGCATGTCGGGGCGCAGGTGCGAACCACCATGCATGTGCGTCACGACGCCCCCAACCTGGGGGGGAACAAGCCGGCGATCGTGGCGAAGCTGGAGAACGAAATCGGCTCCGCCCTCGCCGACTTCTGGCAGGGCAGGCTGAACGGCTACAAGACGCGAGTGGATGCGATGTTGAACGCCGATGATCTCGCCGCTTTGAACAATCTGCGGGTACGTTTCGCAGTGCTGGTGTCGGAGCTGATCCGCGACGCACACAACGGCGAACATGTATCGGCCGTGAAGAAGGATGACGCGCGGTCGCAGGAATTGATGGCGATCTACACCGCCACGCGTGAGATCGCGAGCCGCAATCATCCCGGACTCCTCCCGATCGGCGAGGCCGTGAAAGCCGACGTCGTTGGGTGTGTGCGATCAATGCGCGGCAACATCAACTCGTTCGTTGCCGAGAATCGCGCCGAGATCGAGCAGGCCGGGTTGGCGGCACATCTGACCGAAGGTGTCACCAAGATGGACTCGTTGGCAACGTGGCTCGGCGCACCCCAGGGTAGCATGGTGTATGGTCTTGCCTTCGAATACGTTGTGGGACCGCTGGTGATGTTATACGACGGCAGCAACCTGAAGACGTTGCTGGAGCAACTTCATGAGATGATGCGCTTCAGTGGGGCCGACGCCGCGCATATCACGAAGATGAGCCCGCTGCCGGGCGTGTCGCTCCCCGATGTCTCGGTGCTGAAGCAGAGCGTGCCGAACCCGGCCTCCTCCACGGTCTCCATCCCCTACACGCTGCGGACCTCGAGCGCCGGTTCGGTGCTGCGCCTCTTCGATGCGCGCGGCGTGCTTCTCGGCAGTTTCGATCGCGGCGCTGAGCCCGCAGGCGATCACGCCGTCGACGTCGACGTGAGCAAGTATCCGGCCGGGACCTATTACTACCGGCTCTCGGTGGACGAAGGGGGCACGCCGCAGGTCTACTCGAAGACCCTGCAGATCGTCCGCTAGGCGATCACGTGCCCCGGCACATCGCCGCCGGAGAATGGCGAACTGAATTGAACGTGCAGCGGATTCGTGCGGCGCCTCCCCCGATGGTCCTCATCGAGGGAGGCGTTCTCGCGTCTTCGTCCGCGGCGTACAT
>CAZJYH010000463.1:0-4383 GCA_964549365.1 uncultured Alphaproteobacteria bacterium | reverse complement strand
ATCGGCCTGGAGACCGCTCAGCGTGGTCGCAAGCTCGAACTCACGCTCAACCGGTCGCGGCACGAAGAGATCGAGGAGCGAATCGGAGATGAAGGGATCGGAGATGAATCGACCGGTCGCGAGCGTGAGCGACAGACGCGGATCGAACGAGACCCCGGCGCCGAACAGGTTCGGGAACTGCGTTCCGGCCCCGACGAGCACCGTATGATTTTCGGAACGACCGTTGCCGGGCACACCGAATCGATTCACCAGGCCCGGCACGCGCGTGGTGGCGAGCGGCACGCCGAACTCGTAGCCGATCACGATGCCGACACGCGAACGCTCCTGCGCGACGGCCGGTGCGCCGGCGATCGGCAGCAGAACCACGGCGCACGCGCCGAGCAAAAGGCCGGCGCGCGCGCAGGAGTTCCAGAATCTTGATCGTCGGCTCACGGGGATCACCAGTTGTTGCTGCCACGGCCACGCTTCGCGCCGGACCATGGGAGGGACCGGCGGCACAGTCTACCGAAAAACATGATCGGCAGGCCTGTGGATACCACAAGCCTGCCGACCTCCCGTTCACCGACGATGTTCGAGCACGGCACCTTGCCGTCGGACGCGAACGGAATCAAAGGCGGCCGGCGCCACACCCGGCCTTCGCGATCTCTACAGCCGCGTGACGATCACCGTGGCGACGTACTCCTTGGTCGGAATCTGCGGCCGGCCGGCATCCGGGTACGGGTTCACACCGAGCAGCTCCAACTTGTATTGCCCGAACATCCCCTCATGCGGCATGTCCGGCTGCTTGAGCACCAGCTGCCACACGGCGTTCAACGTGCTGACCGATGCGTCGAAGGTCACCTGCGCCGTGCCGGCCACGATGCACTGCACGCCCACAGGGCACCGGTTGTCGCTGATGTGCGAGAAGTGCAGCTTGATCCCCTCGGATTCGATCACCGCCGTGCCGTCGTACGGGATGTCCATCTTCTGGCCAAGCTTTCCATACACGATGCCGGTGCCCGGATCGGTCGGGTCGCCCGTGCCGGAGCATGCCTTGAAGAGCATCTTGCCGGCAGTCCCGTTCGACAGCGAATATGTCACGGTCAACTGGCCGTTCGTGATGGAGTAGGACTTCGCGCCGGCGAGCGCGGCGAAGAACCGGGACTCGGTGGAGCCGATCGTGTTGCAGGCGATCTTGGTGGCGACGAGGTTCGAGATCGACAGATCCGCAGTCGCCCCCTCGCCGGTCAACTGGCCGGCAATGTAATCGGCATTGAACGTATTGCACCCGCCGAAGCCCCTCACCCCACCGGCCTCACCCGTTGGGCGAGCGCTGAGGTTCGCGAACTCGACCCACATATCCGTGCCGCCGGTGGTTCCGTCGGCCCAACTGCTGAAGCACCACTTGGTGCCGCTCAGATGCGGCGCGACCGGAGTCGGCGGATCCTGCTTCGCGCACGCATAGAACTGCAGCGAGCCCCCGGCGTTCTGCCCGTCGCGGCCGCTGTAATAGATGGTCAGGGTAGAACCATCGATCATGTACGATGTGGAGGCAAGCAGGGCCTGCGTGAAGAGCCCCTCATAGCGGCTCTTGTCGTTGCACCACATCTCGGTGCTGATCAGATCGGCGATCGACAACGTCTTGCCGCTCGTGCGGTAGACACCGCCGAAGCCGTTGCATCCACCGAAGCCGCTCACGTTCCCATCGGCCGCGAACTCGGCATACATGCCGAGCGCAGGGTCGACCTTGATCGGCGCCGCGTTCGGGCTGGCGATCAGCGTCAGGCACCAACGCGTGCCGGTCAGTTCATGGGCAGGGGGATCCGGGTTCTTCGGATCGGTGGGCGGAAACCAGTCACGGCATCCGACCATCGTCGCCACCAGCGCGACGAGCATGAACCAGCGTGTCAGGGTCTTCATAGTCAGCCTGTATTTGTTGATTGTTGCGAGATCTTCCATCGTATTCGTGCGGCCGTTCCTCTCGTTCATCATCCTTCACACGCGCACCGCGGGGGAACGCCGGCCGACGCCGTCAATTGCAGTTCCGGAACTTCATTCTCGTCCCGAGCGGGCTCGACAGCAGCAGATTCCCCGCCGCGTCGATTCTGTAGTTTTCCACCGCAGCCAGCCCATATTGATACTCCGAATCCAACCGCGCGGCCTCCATGTTGCACGGATTCGTGGTCAGCCTCACGGGCGTGATCTTGATCCCCCCCGCCGCGCTCAACGTGTAGGAGCCGGCGTACAGGTTGCAGCCGCCCATGCCGTCCATGCTGCCGTCGGGATTGAAGACCACGAAGACCTCAAGCGTGGAGTCGACCGGTTGATCCGGCATCAGATCGCCGGCGTACGACGTCAGGCACCACTTGGTTCCGATCAGCGCCGGAGGGGGCGGGTCGGGGCGGTTGCAGGCGGAGAAATCCAGGCGACCGCTGCCGCCATAATAGATCGTGAGCGTCGTGCCGGAGATCATGTACGACGTCGCCCCCATCATCCCCTGCATGTACAGATCCTCGTATCGGCTCTCCTCGTCGCACCATCTGTCGGTGCCGAACAGGCTCGAGATCGTCATCGTGGCACCCACCACCCTGTAGTCGGCGCCGAAGCCGTTGCATCCGCCGAACCCGCTCATCCTGCCGTCGGCACCGAACTCCGCATACATGCCGAGCGCGGGGTCGATCTTCACCGGAGCCGCACCCGGACCGGAGATCATCGTCAGGCACCACCGCGTGTCGGTAAGCCCGTACGCGGGAGGATCGGGGTTCTTCGGATCGGTCGGGGGAAACCAGTCGCGGCACCCGGCTATCACGGTCAGGGTGAGCGCGCATACCATCGCAGGCCATCTGTTCACGTCTGTGCTCCTTGCATTTCATTCTCCCGATCGACGGGAGGTTGGGGGGAACGGGCAAGGCAACGGACGCTTGACAACCGCAAGCATCGTGCCGCCCTCAGATGTTGTTCACCGACGGACGCGAGCAATGGCCGTGTACACATGCACGCGATTCGATGCCGCGAGATCCTCCGTCATGTATCCCGGGCACACAGGCAGGAAATCCTCTCCGGCGGCGCCTGCAATCCGCATCGGAAGGCTATCGAACGATCAACGTGGCAACGTACTCCAGCGGATCGATACGCCCGCTGTTGACGTCGGCATCTGGATACGGATCGAGCGCGATCAACGCGATCCGATACGCTCCTACATCCGCGGCGACGAGGCCGGACTGCGGGTTGGTGTGCAGCGTCAGGGTTTGCGCCTTCGCATCAGCCCTCAGACTGAAATACACCGCCGCGTCGCCTTCCCATGCACAGTTCACATTCTTCGGGCACCGCGAGTCGACGATCGAGTCGATGCCGAACGTCAACTGTACCCCTTCCGCCAGCGCGCGTCCGCCGAGAGGCAGCCGGAGCGTGTCGCCGAGAGCGACATCGAGGTAGCTGCGAAGCGGATCGCCCCGTTTACATGCGAGGAACTTCATCGAGAAGAACGCATTCCCGGCACGGGAGGCTATCACCAGCGTGTCGCCGACGATGTGGAACCGCTCCGCCCTGCCGAGCTGCAACGCCAGCGCGCTCGCGATCGGCTCCCGTGTGGCGCCGCACTGCGCATGCGTCGTGAACGCGACGTTCGTGATCCTGACCGCGCCGGAGTCGTCGGCCTTATACACCGCGCCGACGTAGTTGCAGGCGGCATACCCCGTCATCGAGCCGTCCGCGTTGAACTCGATGTAGCTTCCGTAGTAACGGTCGGGATCGACCCTCGGAGCAGTCATGGCGACCGGGGTGTTCGCGTCGCCGAGATCGATCAGGCACCACCGCGGCGCAACGAGCGCCGTGACATGCTCGGTGCCGCCGCGCGCGGTCTCGGTGTCGTCCGGCGCACTCGGCGGATACGCATCATGGCATCCATGGGCGGCCAGCATCAGGACCGCGGCCATTACAAAACGTGCTCCCCACCGTTTGCGCTTCATCTTCAGCCTTGTTGATTGGGTTCCGACGCATCATCGACAGGGCCCCTTCTCACGGTCGCGTCTTGCCCAAGTCACTCGAAAGACGTAGCGTACGGGGACGGCCTGACAGGTCGGCCGAAAAAAAATCCTGTCCTCCGCGCTGTCAGGTTTGTCGACAGCGCTGCGTCTTTCGGATAATCCTGGGATCCCGCGCCGACCGGACCGGCACCGGACATCCCTTCCTCCATGGAGTCTGGGATCAAATGTCGTTGGCGCCCCAACCAACCCAGAATGATGATGCCGTGTTGTTCCGCCGTTTCCTCGACGGGGAGGACCCGGCATTTCGTGCGCTGTTTCAAAAGTACAACCAGCGCCTCTACGTGTATTGCCTGAAAATCGTGGGCGGGCACCAGCAGGCCGAAGATGTGACGCAGGAGATGTGGGAGCGTGTGATCGG
>CAZJYH010000462.1:0-4396 GCA_964549365.1 uncultured Alphaproteobacteria bacterium | reverse complement strand
AAAAGGGGAGGGACGCACAACGGGAAGTCCGGAAGCGGAGACCCCCTCCCTCGCTCCGCCCGGGACTTGCTTTAGAAAGGGAAGGGACGCAACCGCCACTTCAACCACCCGGCAGGATCCCGCGCACTTGGCACGCAATTGTGCAACACGGCCATCGCCAACCCACATTCTTTTGCCGCCGGGCTTCGTCTTGCCCAATAATGCGCTTCCTCAGGCATGCTCACCCACCCGAGCCCGAGGGGCGGGAGCGGCCAGGCAGCCTCCAAGGCCTCTCCGCCACCTCGCGCCCGATGCCCGCGCAGCTACCCCCAACGCCCGGGCACGCATTCGGCGTTTGCCGTTGGTGCAGCAGCCGGCTCCTCGCAGTCCGATCGACGACTCGGGCGTTCAATCCAGCTTTATCCGGTAACTTATCCGGCTTCATGATCACCGGCTCCG
Organism: uncultured Alphaproteobacteria bacterium; assembly: GCA_964549365.1. Taxonomy (GTDB): domain Bacteria; phylum Bacteroidota; class Ignavibacteria; order OLB7; family OLB7; genus JAFDZV01. Next base: position 3,958 of record CAZJYH010000462.1, on the reverse strand, counting down.
CTCGCGCAATGCGGGCATGCCCCGATCCGAGATTACAACACAACCCCCTTATGCAGAATCCCACACCGGTTCCAGGACAACGTTGGGCCAGCGATGCCGAGCCGGAGCTTGGGCTCGGCATCGTCCTGAGAACCGAGGCCCGGCGCGTCGAGATCCGATTCCCGGCGGCCGATGTGCAGCGGCTCTACTCCCTCTCGATGTCGCAGCTGCGGCGCGTCGCATTCCAACAGAACGATCGCATCAGGCTGCGCGACGGCCGGGAACTGGTGGTGGAGGGGGTGCTGGAGCACGACGGGCTGCTCGCGTATCGAACGGCGGAGCGGACGGTGTACGAGGGAGAGCTTGCCGATACGATGAGCATCGGCGGCCCGAAGGACCGCCTGCTGGCGGGGCAGACGGACGATCTCGAGGCGTACGCGCTGCGCGTTGAGTCGCTCGAACAGTGGAGCGGGATGGTGGGCTCCCCCGTCCGCGGATACATCGGCGACCGCATCGATCTGATTCCCCATCAGTTGTCGATCGCGGTGGAAGTCTGCTCGCGGCTCGTGCCGCGCGTGCTGCTGGCCGACGAGGTGGGGCTCGGCAAGACGATCGAGGCCGGACTCATCCTTCACCGCCTGCATCTGACGGGGCGCGCCGACCGGATACTGATCCTGGTGCCGGAGCCGCTCATCCATCAATGGTTCGTGGAGATGCTGCGCCGGTTCAATCTTCCGTTCAGCATCTTCGACGAGGATCGATGCGCGGCGATCGAGGAGCATCAGCCGGACGCCAATCCCTTCCTCGAGAATCAGCTCGTACTCTGCGGCATCGATCTCCTCGCACGCGATCGCCGCCGCGCCGCGCAGGCGCTGGAGGCGGGTTGGAACATGATGGCCGTCGATGAGGCGCATCATCTTCAATGGACGCCGGGACGTTCGAGCGCGGGATACAGGGTGGTGGAGGCGTTGGCGAAGAACATCCCCGGCGTGCTCATGCTCACGGCCACACCGCAGCAGCTGGGGCCGGAGGGGCATTTCGCGCGCCTGCGTCTGCTCGACCCGGACCGCTACACCGATCTGGACGCCTTCCTTGAGGAGACCGCGGGCTACGAACGAGTGGCACTGGCGGTGGAGCGCATCCAGGAGGGGCGACCGCTGACGGAGGACGACCAGACATTTTTCGCGGGGATCTCCGAGCGCATCAGGGAGCGTTCCGAGGACCTGGCGGCAGGAGTCGAGGGCGCGAAGGAGCGGCTGATCGGTGATCTGCTGGACAGCTTCGGGACCGGTCGCGTGATGTTCAGAAATACGCGCGCGGCGCTCTCCGGCTTCCCGGAACGCAAGGCGGTGCCGGCCCCGCTCACTCCGCAGCGCGAGAGCGACGCGATCGGCGCGACGGTGAAGTGGCTCGCCGATCTGCTGAGGGATCTCGGCAGCGAAAAGGTCCTGCTGATATGCGCCGGCCGCCCGGCGGCCGAGGAGATACACCGGCGCCTGCAGCTCGAGACGCGCGCGAAGTCCGCCATCTTCCACGAAGGGCTGACGCTCGTTCAGCGCGATCGGAACGCCGCCTACTTCGCCGAGAGCGACGGCGCCCGGATTCTCATCTGCTCCGAGATCGGCAGCGAAGGGCGCAATTTCCAGTTCGCCCATCACCTCGTCCTTGCCGATCTGCCGACCGATCCCGATCTGCTGGAACAACGCATCGGCCGCCTGGACCGCATCGGACAGAAGGCGACGGTGAACATTCACGTCCCGTATGTTCCGGGAACAATGTCCGAGGTTCTGGCGCGGTGGTACCACTTCGGGCTGAACGCGTTCGAGGAGAATCTGCACGGCGCTGCCGAGATAGCCCTGGCGCTGGAGAGTGACCTGCGCTCGTTGCTTGACGCGTTCGACGAGGAGCGGATGGCGCAATTGATCGATCGCTCGATCGCCGAGCGGCGGCGCATCACCGGCAAGCTGGCGCATGGCTACGATCGCCTGCTGGCGCTCAACTCGAACAAACCGGAGCGCGCCGCCGAGACGGCACGACTGATTCGCGCGGCCGACGCCGACCGCTCGTTCGAACAGTTCTTCCTTCGGCTGCTCGATCACTTCGGCGTGACGGTGGAGGAATTGGGCTTCCGCACCTACCTGCTCCGTCCGGACTACCTGTTGACCGACGAATTTCCCTCCATGCCGGAGGACGGCCTGCGCGCCACGTTCGACCGGGCCCGCGCGCTGAGCCGGGAGGATATCGAGTTCATGACGAGGGATCACCCCTTCGTCCTGAGCGTCATGGAGCTGTTCCTGAAAGGTGAGCACGGCAATGCCACGCTCGGCGCCTGGGAAACCGACGGCGAACCGATGCTCCTGCTGGAGGCGCTGCTGGTTCTGGAGTGCGTGGCCCCGCCGGCGCTGCACGTCGATCGCTTCCTGGTGCCGAGGCCGATGCGCATTGTGGTTGACCACGATCTGAACGATCGCACCAACGACCCCGCGCTTGAAACCGCGACGCTCCGCAACGGCAACCTCCAGACACTGCTCGGCGCGGAGAACGCGGCCGGCGCTCTGCTCCCCGCGATGCTCGACGCCGCGCTCGACCTGGCAACGCGGGAGATTGAAGGGATCGTCGCGCGCGCGGTGAACGCGATGACCGCCGAGCTCCGGCAGGAGATCGAGCGCCTGGAGGATCTCCATCAGATCAACAGCCACGTCACGGCGGAGGAGATCGCCGCGGCCCGGGCGCAGATCCCCGCGCTTCGCGCCGCGATCGCGACCGCGCGGCCGCGGGTCGACGGCCTGCGCCTGATAGTGCGCGGGGCATTTGCGAGTTGGTCCGGGAACATGGAGCCGGAGCGAAGCGAGCCATGAGACGGCTTTGCCCTCGTCGCGAGAAATCCCGCGATCGAAACGATTTCAGATTTTCCCGGCTCGCACCGTAAAAAGCAGGGAAGGCCCTGCATCGGCACCAGCCGGCCACCGACATTTATTGTCGGCAAAACACGTACACCGCCGCGCCGCCCACGGCCCGGGGCGTTGGGAAGTTCGATGAATTATGCGCCTGAAGGTCAGAAAAGAGCACACAACACATGTTCGCCCCCGGAATCATCTCCATCGAGATCATCGAATCCTGCCGATAGCGGCGGATTTCTTCGATCACGCGAACAGGCGGCATCATCACCCTCCGAGCGCCATTTTCTGTCGTCAGGGCGCGCAACGTCACGATAATATCACGACGTTATTCCACCAATTTCCACATGCATGCTCATTAATGTGCTAACTTCACCCCAAAACAGCTCGTTCCGAATGAGCAGTTCGACCAGCACCCCCCGCTATGAGATTCAATCATTGTCGGAAGGCCGGCATCAAGGAGGAAGGGCATCAGCATGGCTACAAAAAAGACGAAGAGCAAATCCGGGGAGCACAAGCCGAAGAAGGGATCGGCGCCCGAGGTGAGCCCGCAACAGGCCGCCGGCGGCGAGTTGCACCAGATCGCCGGTGGAGCGCATCCCGCGCTGACCACGAATCAGGGCGTACCGCTTTCCGACAACCAGAACTCGCTCCGGGCCAACGCCCTTGGCCCCACGTTGCTCGAGGATTTCATCCTTCGTGAAAAGATCACACATTTCGATCACGAGCGGATCCCCGAGCGGATTGTGCACGCGCGCGGAACGGGCGTGCATGGATTCTTCGAGCTGACCACCTCACTGGAACAATACACCACCGCGCGGATATTGACCGAGAAGGGCGTGAGAACACCGGTGTTCACGCGCATTTCGACGGTTGCCGGCGGCGCGGGCTCGGTCGACACCCCTCGCGACGTGCGGGGATTCGCCGTCAAGTTTTACACGAAGGAGGGGAACTGGGATCTGGTGGGGAACAACATTCCGGTGTTCTTCATCCAGGACGCCATCAAATTCCCCGATCTCGTCCATGCCCTGAAGATGGAGCCGGATCGTGGATTTCCGCAATCGGCAACCGCGCACGACACG
>CAZJYH010000461.1:0-4401 GCA_964549365.1 uncultured Alphaproteobacteria bacterium | reverse complement strand
CTCGGGTACTTCAACACCACCTTGCCGGTCCGTACGCCCCCGCGCGTGCGCCATTCGACGAGGTAGACCCCGCACGGCAGGCCGCGGGTGTCGATGCGGGCATCGCCGTCGAAGGCGGGGAGCTCCTGCGCGCGCACGCGACGGCCGCGCAGGTCGATCATCGTGAGCGTGCTCGCATCATCGGCCGTCGCCTTCAGATGCAGTGCCCCCTCGGCCCGGTCGGCGTAGAGGACCAATCCCGGACTGAGCGCCTGCGCCTCGCTCACGCCGGTGCTGATGCAGTCGGCCACAACGAACTGGTGCATCATGCCGCCGCCGACGGAATCCTCATGCGTGAGGATGTGGCAGTGGTACATGTAGGTGTTCATCGCGTCGATCGTGCTGGGGTAATCATCATAATGTCCCAGGAAGCGGAGCGTCCAGCCCGGAAGAATCAGCACATCGTCCTTCGGGCCGTTGAGCCCGTAGGTCTCCAGATCGAGCGTGTCGCCGGTGGAGTCCACCACGTCGAGCACGCGGAACTGGATCTTGTGAATGTGGAACGGATGCGCCACCTCGGTGGTGTTGCGGATGGCCCAGATCTCCTTGGTGTTCACGCAGACCGTGTCGTTGATGGTCTCCATCTCGTACGCGGTGCTGTCGATGGTGAACATGTTCACCGGCTTGTTGTTGACCGTATCGGTCGTCATCACCAGCAGCTTCAAGCGATGGCGCGCGATGTTGGAGGTGTCGGCCAGCCCGGCGGTCCAACTCGTGGTGAACTGCGGAAGCGACGTGATGGGCGTGTATCCCGGATACGAAGCCTGGATCACGCTGTCGGCAACGACGCGCAACTGGAGGAACGCGTTGCCGCCGGTCGAGTCGCGGCCGTGGTTCGCGCCGTTCGGTCCGTTCAACGTGCTCCCCACGATGGAGTTCGGGAGCGAATCCTTCAGGTTGGTCAGATAGAGCACGTCGCCGGGCGAATAGCCGCTCAGATCCAGCACGATCTCGTGGCGCGTGCCGGGTCCGGTCAGAAGACGGGTCAACGTATCCGGCTTGAGCGTGTACCCGCCGTCGCCCGCGATCAGATAGAAGTTCTGCATGTCCGCGAACGGGTTGTTCACCGAGTCGGAGACACCGAAGAAGACGCCCTTGCGTGTGGAGCCGTTCAGGATGCGCAGGCGCACCATGTGGGCCGGCACCTGCACATACGGATTGGTGACGCCGTTCACCAGGTTATACGGCCGCTTCCCCTTGAACGTGTCGATCACCATGCCGGCGGCGCGGTTCGACGAGCCCGTGAATCCAAGGTCGCCGATGATCACCGGAATGTCGTCCGCGCCGTAGGTGTGCGGCAGCTGATTGCGGAGCGTGTCGGTCGCCTGCTCGACGAAGATCATCCCCGAGAGCCCCTTCTGCACATGTTGCACGGTGAGGTTGTGGTAGTGCGGATGATACCACATCGTGCTGGCACTGTCGAGCGTCTTGAAATCCACGTACCAGGTGGAGTCCGGCATGATCTCCTCATGCGGTCCCCCGTCCATCTCGGCCGGCACCTCGGCGCCGTGCCAGTGCGTGGTGGTCGCGGTATCGATCAGGTTCTTGACGGTGATATGCGTGGAGTCAAGGGTATGAAGCTTCAGCGTCGGCCCCAGCATGGTCATCGTGGAGTCGCCGGCCACGTTGTAGGCGTAGGTCGTGATGCCGTTCGGCTGCCCCGTGCCGCCGTTGAGCGAATCCGTGGGATTGCCCGGGTTGAACTTGTGTGCCGTGATCCGCATCTCGAGGTGGATGACGCCGCTGTCGGCGTCGATCAGCGGCGGAATCGGAATCGGGTTGATGAACGTCGGCTGAGCGAACGCTCCGGCCGTCAACAGCAGCAGCAGCGCCGCTACCGTCGTGTACATCCGAACGGTTTTTTTCATGATACGTCGAGTGTTTGGATTGGTACTGCCCCTCAACCGGCGCTGGAGCGCCGTGCGCGATGCACCGGGCGGAATGCCTGAATCGCAATACGCCGGATACAACGGCAACGTCCGCATTCACGGCGAGCCGCGATCTGCTGAGCACGTTGCCTCACGGTTGAGGTATTGAAGGAATGTAGTACGAGAGATTTGGAGGAAGACGCCCAGGACCGGGAGACGGGCGCGCAACTATAGCCAAATGGACCGGATCCCACCAGTACATCATGATGTACCCCTGCCCCACCATCGGCGCCGCCTACTTCAGCTCATCCCACCTGCCCGCCAACGCTCGCCGCACGAGCGCATCCTGCTCATCACTGTGCACGAAGACGGCCACCAGGCGCGTACCGGCGTCGTAGGAGCGAATCAGCGCGCGATTGCGCAGCGGCATCTCCGTGTCCCAGGCCGATGGGCCGTGCATCGCCCGGGCAAAGGCGCGCACCGAGTCGCGAGCCGCGGCGTTGTTCTCCGTCAGCGCGAAGAGCAGCGGCATCCCCCGCACCGCCATCATGCTCACGCGGCCCTTCGGTAGGATCGGCGGATACCGCAGCAGGCCCACCTCGAAATCGTAGAACGGAAAGATCTCGTTGAACCAGTACGACGGCGCGCATTGCGATCGTACGGCGCCGGACTGGTCCACGGCCGCCCACGCCGCCGGGGAGATCGCGTACGCGGGATCCAGCAAGGTCGTATGTCCCCAGATGCGTCGGCGCGCAACGGAATCCTCCGACCAGAATGCCGCCATGTCGCAGGCGGAGTCGAGCGCATTCAGAAGATCGCAGGCATCGCTCTCCCCCGCTCCGCAGGCCTTGACGAGCTCCTGCCGGGCGAGGTCCGTATGTCCGAGATAGGCATGCGCTCGCGCCGAGAAGATGCGTGTGTGCGCCGTCTCCTCGCCGAGGTCGATCTTCTCGACGTACTTCAGGCACTCCTGGTACTCCCCGGCCTTCAACAACGCGAGCGCCAGGTTGTTGTACATCATCACGGTTCCCTCCCCGGCGATCTCGAGCGCGCGGCGGCGCCCCTCAACGGCAACGCTGAATCGGCCGAGCAGCTCGGCCGATTGCGCGGCATCGTTGCACGCGTCGACGATCGTCTCCTTGTCGAGCCCGCCGCCGGCAAGCGCCTCGTCCACCAGGAACGTCCCGTACATGTTCGCGAGATCATGAAGCCCCAACACCCGAAATCCATACGCCAGCACGTAGCGGGCGCGCAGACGGAATCGACGCTCCTGTTTGGAATCCGACGCGATCGCCTCCAGCGCCGCGCATGCCGTCTGCGCACGCACCCAGTTCTGCAGCGTGGACTGCGGGATGCCACGCATCGACCCGGCGATCCCCGAAAACAACGCGTCGCATCGGTCGATGATCGGGTCCGGCTCCTGGTCCCCCTGGGCGCGGGCACCGGCCGCCCAGACGCAGGCCAGGCAGAGGAACGTTGCCGTCGCCCACGAACGCTGATATCGCATGATGATCGGGTTTGATGAACGGTCGAGCGCGGGTTGCCTCAATTCCCGCCGCGAAGATACACCGAGTCGGCGATCCTTCGGTGCTCCCCGTCATGAGAAGGTGCAAGAAAACCCCCGCACGCGCCGCGCCCGGATACCGACCCGGATTCGGACGACCGGTCGGGAAGGCTGCATGGAGATCCATGGTGATGATCGATCGAATCGCGCACGCCGCCCATCGCCCATGGAATGCAACGTGCGCCCCGGCCGGCGTCCGCGGAGAACAGGGAGCCGGGACGGCGTTTCCACCGCCCCGGCTCCGATCAATGTCGTCGACAACGTCGAGCGTCAGAATGCGGCGGTCCAACGAATTTCAAGGTAGCAGCAGCACCGATAGTAGTAGATGCGGATGGTCACATCGAGGATGCCGTCTCCGTCGACATCGGCCGAAACCGACGGCCCGTCACGCAGCACGACCACGCCGAGCACATTTGCGGAGACGACGTTCCCGAATCCCGAAATTCCGGGGAGCAATGCGCCGTCGAAGCTCAGCGGCTCCGTGGCATCCGCCGGGCAAGGCGTCGTGTTGCGAGTATAGACAGCGGACTGCGTCCCCTTGTCATAGTTCATGGTCACCGCGATTGGAAACGCCGACGCCGGAGCGCACGCGATCTGTACCGTGATATCCTCGGAGTTGTTCGAGTACGGCACCGGATCCGCGAGGACCGGAGTCGTGACAAAACACGCGCAGAGCACGAAGGCAACGGCTGCCAGTCGCGCGACGACTGCGCGACGATTATGATTCACCATGATTCCACCTCTATTATGTGATGTGATGTATGACATTGAAAGCGAACAAACGCCGTTCGATTCGAAATATCGGCCGTCGAACAGCCCCGTTCGAATTCGCGCGAAAAATATTCCAACAAGCATCACAATACGAGTACTTCAAGTGGCACCCCCCATTCAGGGTACCGCACCATTTTCAAAAATCCAGGAGAATATTTC
>CAZJYH010000460.1:1590-4426 GCA_964549365.1 uncultured Alphaproteobacteria bacterium | reverse complement strand
GCCGATCAACTCCGGCTGAACGCCGACGGTGGCGAGCACGCCGATGATGAACGGGATGGAGCCCGAGGGGACGCCCGCGGTGCCGATCCCTCCCAGAATGGCGAGATACACCACCATCAACTGCTGCTCGATGGACAGGTGCACGCCGGCAAGCTGCGCGAGGAAGAGAACGGTGACTCCCTCATACAGCGCGGTGCCGTTCTGGTTGGCGGTGGCCCCCACGGTGAGCACGAAGCTGTTGATCTCCGCCGGCACCTTCAGGTTCTCCTCCGACACGCGCAGCGCGGTCGGCAGCGTCGCGTTCGACGACGATGTGGAGAACGCGGTCAGGATCACGGTTTTGATGCGCCGGAAGAACTCCAGCGGGGAGATCCTGGAGAGGAACCAGACGGAGAGGGAATAGACGCCGAACATGTGGAGCGAAAGGCCGAGCAGCACGACGAGAACGAACCAGGCGAGGGCCCCCATCACATCCAACCCGAACCGCGAAGTGTTGGTGAACAGCAGCGCGGCAACGGCGTACGGCGCAAGCTTCATGATCATCGCCACGATCTTCGCGGTGGCCTCGTACACCCCCTCGATCGTGGCCAGCAGCGGCGCCGAGACCTTCGGCGAGAGGAGTGTGATCGCCACACCGAACGCGAGCGCCATGAACATCAGGTGCAGCATGTTCGGAAGGTTCCCCGGCTCCTTCCCCACCAGCGACGCGATCGGGTTGACCGGCACGATCGTCTTCACGATGGTCATCAACGGCGTGTCGTTCCCCCTGACGTCCTTCTTCGCCGACTCGACCGCCGTGGCCGCCTCCTTCGCATAGTGCTCTTTCAGGCGCGTCGCCGTCTCCGGATCGATCCGTTCACCCGGACGGATCGTGTTGGCGAGCGTCAAGCCGATCAACACCGAGATCGCCGAGATCACGAGCGTGTATGCGAAGGACTTCATCGCAACACGCCCGAGCTTGCGAATGTTTCCCACACCGGCCACGCCCATCACAAGCGAGGAGAAGACGAGCGGGATCACGATCATCAGCAGCAACCCGAGGAAGAGCTTGCCGACCGGTTCGGTGATGTTGGCCACGATCCACGCCACGGTGGGATCGCCCGAACCGGCGATCGCGTTGGCGATGAGGCCGGAGCCCGCGCCGACGCCCAGGCCGATAAGGATGCGCGTATGCAGCGGCTTCCCCTTCGGCGCGTCCGGCGTGGAGTCGTTCAGATCAGTCGCGAGCTCGTGCTCGAACGCGTCGGGATCGGAGTGCGGAGTGTTCGGAGCGGGAGTGGGTTGGTTGCTCACGATGATGCCGGTTCGATGAAGGATGCGGGTTTGCGGCGGGAAGATCGACACGCGCGCCGATTCATCAAAGCGGAAGGTTCGAGAATATCCGCGCGACGCCTCGCCGCGGACTACTTCAACGTCGCGGCGGCGTGCATCTTCGCGGCGTACCACTCCGAGAACTCGGCCGGTGCATGCACGGTGAGTACGCCGCGCATGCGGTAATGCCCGAGGCCGCAGAGTTCGGCGCAGGCGATCTCGAACGTCCCGGGCCTCGGCACGTTGAACCATGTGCGCGTCACCATGCCTGGGACCGCATCCTGCTTCACGCGGAACTCCGGAACGAAGAAGCTGTGGATCACGTCCTGCGCCATCAACCGCACGATCACCGGCCGCCCCGCCGGGACATCGAGACGATTGATCGCCGTGATGTCGTCGCGCGTGCCGAACTGCCGGTCGGCCCCCGCGTAGGCAACATCCCACTGGAACTGCCGCGGTCGAATCTCCACGACGAACGCCTCGGATTCCGGCGGAAACTCCTGTTTGATCTGCGACCAGATCGACGTGCCGGCAACGGCGAGCACGACGAGCACCACGGTCGGCACCGCCGCGTACAACAGCTCCAGCCGCGCGTTCCCCCGGATGTAGCGCGCGGGCACATCCCCCCGCCGTCGGAAGCGAACGATCGCCACGGCGAGCAGAACGATGACGAGCAGAAGGAAGAACGCGGTGACCGCGGTGATGGCGATGAAGAGTCCGTCGATGCGCTCGTCCACCGACGTCGCGGCGCCCGCAGCCTCGCCCGGGAGCCACCAGCCGGAATACCGACCGTCCCCGTTGGCGAACGCCGGCGTCGCTCCGGCGATCAACGCCCCGAGTGGAAGCAGCGGATGATATCGTCGATGCTGATTCAGGCTGCGGGTCCCCGGATACGGCGCCGGCCGTCGAGCAAGTCGATCGTCAGGGCGCCTTGAAGGTGAACGAGAGCGACGCGTCGGTATGCGCGGCCACCACCAACTTCTGCTGCTGCGTTCCGTACCGCTCATGCCAGGCGGTCACGGTGTACGTTCCCGGCGGCACCCCCTTCAACGTGAACGCGCCGTTGGTGCCGGTGACCGAGAAAAATGGATGCGACAACACGCCGATGTAGCTCTGCATCCATCCGTGCACATCGCACTTCACCGGGATCATCACCTCACTCGACGCGAAGTCACGATCGGTGGTCTGCCCCGGCTGCGTCTGCGCAAGGTTGAACGGCTTGTTCTTCTCCGGGGCCGCATGGATGTTGTGCAGCGTGGAGTCGCTGTTGCGGATGCGCAGCGGCTGCCCCACCATCATGCCGAGCACGTGCGGATGGTAGCGGCAACCATGTTGATCCAACATGGCCGGTTCGGCCGGCGGTGCGTAGCGTCCCTTCACCCCGTCGCTCAGGTAGACGAAGACGTTCGCGAGTTTGCCGTCGGTGACCACCACGTCCTGCGTGACCTCCGGCGTCTGCGTCGCGGCAGTGGGCGAGCACATATGATCCGCCTCCATGCTCACCTCCTTCGCCGGGCTGGGCATG
>CAZJYH010000460.1:756-1580 GCA_964549365.1 uncultured Alphaproteobacteria bacterium | reverse complement strand
CCCCTCGAAGATGACGGTGCCGGTGATCGTGGCCGCGGGGGCCGGGTCGATCGTGACCAGCGGTTTGGCAGCCTCGGCGGGATCCTGCGCGTCGCCGCCGCAGCCGGTGACGAAGCCGCCGGCGGTGATGGCCGCGGCGAGGCAGGCGATCGACAGGGTACGGGCGATGGAATTCGAAGGCATTGGATCAGGGGACAGGATGAGATGAGACGCCGCGGCACCGGCCGCGCGGTCACGACCGCAACGACGGTCGACGCCGGCTCGGCGATTCAATCGTTACCCTCCGCGCGGCGAAACGCGCGGATGACGTAGAAGATGACCGAACCGGCCAGCACGAACGGGGAACCGGCTAGGCCGATCGCGCCGATCGTATAGCCCTCGGCGAGAGCGGCGCCGTTCTGTTGTGCAGCGAGCGCATCGGCGCCGCAGTTCGGGCACGCGGTTGCGGCCACGGAGCATGCCGCGAGCAGCAGCAGGATCATCGCGCCGAAACCGACGAGATGCCCGGGACTCGAGGCCGTCGCCCGCGTCATGGGCTCACCTCGAAATCCACCGTGAGGGGCTCCCCCGCCTTCACCGTCACCTGCTTCTCCTGCAGGTGATCCGGACCGAACCCGTAGCCGACCGTGCGCCCCTGGTTATCGCGCCGCGGCGTGGTTGTGAAGCCGCTCACCCAGAGGCGGAGCGTGTAGGCGCCGGGCGGGATGCGGTCGATCTGGAAGCCGCCGTCGACATCGGTGACCGCCGCATACGGACTTGCCACGCCGAACACGTAGGCGTTCATCCAGGGATGAATCGTGCATTCGACGCGGCTGGGCGTGCGG
>CAZJYH010000460.1:0-746 GCA_964549365.1 uncultured Alphaproteobacteria bacterium | reverse complement strand
CCGCGTCCGGGCTGCGTGCGATTCAGCAGCAATGAGTCGGACGCCGGGTGCTCCACGCGCACGTTGTGCGCGATGTCGTCGCTGTTCAGGAAGGTGACCAGCGCGCCCACCGGAGCCAGGAGGACGTGGGGCGAATACTGGCAACCGCTTTGATCGACCACCAGGTTGTTCCGCGCTCCGTCGGCAAAGGGTTTGCCGGCGGTGATACCGTCGAGATAAACCACGGCCCAGCGGATGCCGCCGCGCGGCCCCAGTTCGAGACGGTTGTTGCGCGTGGCGGCGGCGCAGGCATTCGGATCGGACGTGATGTCGAAGGCCGGAAGCGCGGGACGTTTGCCGACGAACACGACCCGGCCGGCGATCGCTCCGCCGTTCGCGACGTCGACGCTCCGGTACGAGCCGTGCGCCACCGTATCTGCCGAGGGCGCAGGCTCGTTCGGCCCCCTCCCTTTCGAGCCCTCGGGCGCACGCTTCTGCGCGCAGCCGATGAGGAGGGCGCACGCGATCGCGCAGCATGCGGCAAACGAACGGAACGGAGCGAGAGATATGAGATGCGGGAAGATCATGAGTCGGTAAACATCACACTCAGGCGCGTGCAACGCCATGACATTCGTCACGGCCGCCCGGCGCGTACAAAAATGCACATTGCCGGCGAGCGGTGAGCGGCCAAGCGCCAAGTTCAGCGTTTCAGGTTTCAAGTTTCAAGTTCAGCGTTCCAGGTTTCAAGTTCAGCGTTCCAGGTTTCA
>CAZJYH010000459.1:0-4435 GCA_964549365.1 uncultured Alphaproteobacteria bacterium | reverse complement strand
TCTTCAGGCGCAACTGCATCGGAGCGCCGATCGCGGTCGCGTTCGCGAGAAGCGCCCCGTCGGCCGCGGGAAGAAGGAACCCGCCTTCCAGCGCTGAGAGGCGCAGGACCGGCTTCACCTCGAGGGTGATGCCGGCGGCATCGGCGGCCACGATGCGAACGCCGTCGGGGGCGGCGTTCTGTGCCGACGCCGGTGAGAGAAGTAGCATCGAGGCGATCACCGCAAGCGCGGCAGACGAATATCTGCGAAGGCTCATATTGAAGCTGTTGTTCTTGGCGTGGATGACGCCGGGGCGTCGCCGCTCGTGTTTCACACCGCCGCAATGGGCCGGTTCGTTCACTCCCCCTACCTTGCTCAACGGGGCGGCCTGCAAATAGCAGGTTCCTCCGACGGCATGCAAGGCAAACAAGGGAGCCCGGAAACGGACATCGCGCAGGGCGCCTTGCAGCGGTCCGCATTCCCACAAACACCGGAACTAGCGCACCACGCCATCTGCCGGGCAAGGGAAGAATCGGGTACCGCTGTTTCTCATTCCCGGATGTCGTCCAGGTATTCCTTCCAGAACTTGTACAGGTCCCACGTTGCCCAGACATCGCGCAGGCAATATTCGGCGATCTCGCGATGCCGGCCCGCGCGCCAGAACTCCGGCACGTCGTACCCGGTGATCCCTTCTCCCTTCGGGCTCTTGATACCGAAGGCTTTGCAGTAGAAGTCGAAATTGAAACGCTTGGTGGGCCCACTCGACGAGAAGTTCCGGAACGCCAGCTCCTCCTGAAGATCCACGTGTCCGTCGTACCGCCATCGCGTCCCGTCCATGAGATTTCGGGAGGGCTTGATGCGCAGAGCGGCGGAGCGGAGCATCAGGAACGGACAGTCGAAACCACGGCCGTTGAACGTGATCAACGTGTAGCCGCCGCGCGAGCGCCCCTTGCGCAGCACATCCCACCATCGTCGCAGAAGGTTCGCCTCGCTCATCGTGCGCCAGATCGACCCGTCGGCAAGCGTCTGCTCCTGTTCGTCGGCTTCGTCGTCGCCGCAATTGGAGTACACGCAGGCGATCGGATCGGCGTCGCGCGTGGCCACGGAGATCATCCCCAGCGCCACCACCCGCGCGGTGAGCGGGTTCAGGCTCATCTGCCGCTTACGCTCCTCCTGCTCGTCTGGCGTGGTGGTTCCGCGCAAGAGATACTCCTGCTGCGCGGGATCGAGCGCATCGAACTCGAGCGCCGCGGTCTCAATATCGAAGATCAAATAGCTCATGCGTTATTCGATTGCATCATGCGCGTGCCGGCCGCACCGTTACGCCTCCTCGGCGCGTTTGTCGTGCAGCGCCTGTGCCACACACGGCGGCACGAAGTCGGAGACGTCGGCGCCGTATCGGCTCAGCTCGCGAATGATCGTGGAGTTCAAATAGGTGTACCGCTCGTGCGGCATCATGAAGATGGTGCTGATCTCATCACGCAGCTTCCGGTTGACCAGCGCCATCTGCATCTCGTACTCGAAATCCGTGACGGCCCGAAGCCCTCGCACGATCGCCAGGGCCCCCTCGCCCGCGGCGAACTCGACGATGAGACCGGAGCAGCGCTTCACGACAACGTTGGAATGGTTTCGCAACGACTCCACGGCAAGATCGAAACGCTCCTGCTCGGTGAACAACGTCTTCTTCGCGCTGTTGATCGCCAACGCCACCACCACACGGTCGAACATCCGCGCGGCTCGTTCGATGATGTCCAGATGTCCGTTGGTAATCGGGTCGAATGTTCCGGGATAAACGACGGTATTCATGGGGAGAGAAAGAAGGTAACGTGCGCGCGGTCCGGGATTCGCAAGGACCACAACGGGCGGATCCGGGCATCCGAAGTTACGAAGCAGGCCCACGCGCTTCGAGATCGTCGGCCGTGTCGAGCGTCAGCATCGTGATGGCCGTGTCGCCGAAGGACCGCTCCAGCACCAGGCGGGCTCCCGGCGGCGGAGCGATACGCATGGCTCCCGCGTGTTCCATCATGGCAAGCCCCCGCTCGGTCAACAACCGACGCTCCACCACCATGCGGGCCACCGCCTCGAACGTTGTGGCGGCGTACGGGGGGTCGGCGAAGATGACATCGAACCGATCGGGCGTCGCCGCCAGAAACTTCAGGACGTCGCGAACGTGCAACTGCGCCCGTTCGATGAACCCCAGCGCCCTCGCGTTCTCGATGATCACGGCCCCGGCACGCCGATCGCTCTCGACGAACTCGCAGAACGCGGCGCCACGGCTCAACGCCTCGAACCCGAGCGCCCCGGTCCCCGCGAACAGATCCAGCACGCGCGCCCCCTCCAGCTCCACCCGCGAGGCGAGAATGTTGAAGATCGACTCGCGGACACGATCCGTTGTCGGACGTAGCATCGCGGTCTGCGTGCTCTTCAGCGTGCGGCCGCGGTGCGTGCCGGCAATGATTCTCATGCGCTGCGTGCCTGCGAATAGGGAATGTGATACCGTCAACGGTGCGTTCGGCACCCGGTTGGGATTCGAGATTGAAAAACTCCGAGCGAGCACGATCGTCGGGCCCCGGCGGGGATACCCATTTGTCGAACCATGCGCGTGTTCGGAGTCCGTGGCTATCCGTCAGGAGCACGCTTCCGTACCACGGCCGCATTTCTTTCGCATCATTTCAGCGCACCGTGATGTACGGCTTCATCTTCTCGTACTTCTTCTCGCCGATCCCCTTGATCTCCATGATCTCCTCGGGGCGTCGGAACGGCACGTGCGCGCGGCGGGCGATGATCGCGTCCGCCGTCTTCTCGCCGACCCCGGGGAGGCTCATCAACGCCGCCCTGGGCGCGTTGTTCAGATCCACCGGCCCGCTCGGCGGCGCCTTCGTTCCGCTCCCCGAACGCTCGGAGCGCGCCGTCTGCTCCTCGGCGGCCTCCTCCGCCGACGTCAACGGCCGCCAGCCCGGCGCCGAGTCCGCCGGCGCAAGCGCCCGGTGAAGCTCTCGCAGCCGCTGCTCGCGATAGGAGGCCACGATCGAGTCGTGCCGCGCCACAAGCGCGAGCAGCTCCCGATGCGCGGCCACGGTCGACCGATCGTCGAAGAACGTCGCGTACACAAATCCACCCAACGTGGTCGCCGCCACGAAGAGCGCCACCGTGATGTCTGCCCGCGTCAACCCGAGCTTCGATTCGAGCTTTGAAACGAACGCCATGGCCATGCCTCGCTTGCACGCCGCCGCGCGCCGCATATGGTCGGCGTCGATCGGCCTTGCCTGTCGGTGAGTGCGGGAGGATCGGCGGAGCGGGTCTCTCGTGTGCGCTGCCGGGGAGAAAGTTAGCGCTGCGTCAGAACGTCGGCAAACGATTCAGGATCAATGATGATGCGGCGGCGGAGCGCACGCCGTGGCGGCGCCTCGTTATGCTGGGACGGTTTACACTCTCGCGCACTCGCAGCCTTGATCGGCAGGCCCGTTGCCCCTATCTTTGGCGCTCTGTTTACCGGTACGCCCGCATAGCTCAACTGGCAGAGCATCTGATTTGTAATCAGAAGGTTGCAGGTTCGATTCCTGTTGCGGGCTCTTCACCCTCGCTCCGCTGATCACGCTCCCCGCGCACGCAGCCGGGCCGGCCTCCACGGGCTGCGCGCCCTTCGGTTCGCCGCTCGACTTCTCGCTTCTACGATCCCTCCGTCGTTCGCTCTTCCCCACACTCCCGGTTCTTCAAGCTTCCATTGCCGACGGGCACGAAAACAATGCGGCCCGGCTTCGGCTGAGCGCTGAAGTCGGGCCCGTCATCACGAGCGGCCGCGCGAGGTGCGCCGCCTACTCGCCGAAGTCCGTGCGTGCCTCCTCCTCCTTCAGCTCCGCATGGCGCGCCTTCCGGACGGAATCGGAGGCGGCGGCGATGGCACGGTACGCATCGCCGCGCAACCGTTCGACAAACGAACGGTCAGCGGCGGCGGCCGTCCTCAGCACGCGGCGCGCCTCGGCGATGTACGAGCTGCGCGGCACCTGCTGGCGAGGCAACCGCCGCGCGTCGCCGATCTCCAGCCCCCAGCGAACGCGCTGGTTGGCCAGGTGCACCATCCGGCGCGGCTGGTCGAGCCAGTAGCGCCCCGCATAGAGCGAGCGCATCCGATCGCGTCCAAGCCCACGATCATACACCGCGGCCGAGTCGATGAGCGCCGAGCCGACCGTGTCGCGCACCGAACAGAAGGCGATCACTCGCGCCGGTGTGCCGTAGTGCACCATGATGAGCGCGCCCGGATGCACGAGCTTGTACATCTCCGCGATCTCCTCACGCGACATTCTGACGCAGCCGTGCGACGAAGGCCGCACACCGAGGTATCCGTAGTAGCCGCTGCCGTCGAGACCGTGGAAACCGACGCCCCCCTGGATGCCGATCCAATGATGCAGCCGCGCATCGTTGAACTGCTTCGCGGCGATCGCGACGGCACCGCTGC
>CAZJYH010000458.1:0-4441 GCA_964549365.1 uncultured Alphaproteobacteria bacterium | reverse complement strand
GAGCAACGTCGGCTTCGCGTTCGGCTTCGCCTTCACCGGCTACGTCCCGACCTACAACCTGACCTTCTCGTGGAAGAACGTTCCGTACCAGCTCACCTCCCCCTTCAACCTCGACTCCGGCGTCTGGACTCACGTCGCGGTGGTGGTGCGGCCGGACACGGTGACGCTGTATCGCAACGGCGTGCCGTGGTCGCGTCCCGGCGATTACTCCGGCTTCGACCTCTCGTCGGCGCCGTTCGAGGTGGGGGGCGGCGTGCCGGGTCAGGGGGGAGATATCAACGGTGAGATCGATGAGGTGAAGTTCTACGATCGCGCGCTCACGACGGCGGAGATCCGCGAGCGGATGCATTTGATCGCGAAGGACGGGGAGCCGGGACTTGTGGCGCATTACCAGTTCAACGAGGCGGTGCCGGAACGATTCTACAATCGCTCCGGCGCCACGCACGCGCTCAACGCCGGCGCGGCGCAGGCGGTGTCAACCGCGCCGGTCGCGAACGGACACAGCTTCCGGATGACGGTGAATGACGGCGGCGAGAAGGACTTCACCGGCACCGGCCTGAAGCTCTATCTGCCGTCCGGTGGGACTTATCCGAACGGCGAGATGGTGGCCTCGCGCCTTGCGATTCAACCGGACTCGCTGCCGCCGCTTCGCGAAACGTTCGCGAACACATACTGGATCCTGCAGAACTGGGGAACGAACCAGCGCTTCTCGCTGGACAGCATCGCGTTCGACCGGCTCGGCACGCTCACGCGAAGCGATCGCGACTTTCCCGCCGGGTTCAAGCTCTTCGCGCGCTCCCCGAACGAACATCGCGAATCGTGGGGTGCCGCCGCCGCGCTCGGGCGCACGGCCGACTCGCTGCACGGCCGCGTGACGTTCGGCTCATGGGGCGAGCTGGTCAGCTCCGGGCAGTTCACCGTGGCGACGGCCGGTACGTCGGTGCTCGGCGTCGAGGAGCCCGCCGTTCCCGTTGCGGCCGATGTGCTGAGCGCCTGGCCGAACCCGTGCGCCGGGGAGTGCACGCTCGGCATGATCGCGCGCGGCGTGGAGGAGGAAGGGGAGATCGTGGTGACGGACATGCGCGGCGCGGCCGTGATGCGGGAGGAGGTGGAGCTGATGCCGGGGCGGCGGTTTCTGTACAGGCTGGACCTCGGCGCGTTGCCGGCCGGCGCGTACGTCGTGGAGCTCAACGGTCGCCGCGTCGTCGTGACGAAGCGGTAGAGTGCGTGGTGCCTTTCGGTTCAGTGCTGTGCGGCGACGCCGGTGAATACATTTTCCGTGAATATAATGTCGGCCATGCGCGGCGCGCCACGCCGCACATGGCCGACATCCGGGTTGTCGTGCCACTTGCGTGATAACGCGTGCGGCTATCTGGTCACCACGAACGTTCGCGTCTCGATCTCACGACACATGTCGAGCTGCAGCACATACGCTCCGATCGGCAACGGCGGAAGCTCGAAGCTCGTGACGTTGCCCCCAGCGCTCGCATGATCCAGTGTCTCGGAAAAATCCCCTACCAATTTTCCGCACAAGTCATACAGCCTGAGGTGTGCGTTTGTCACCGGGCACTCATCGGTTCGGCCGATGCGAACCACCGTGCCGCCATTCGATCGCACCACGGTAAGCCGCTGCACCCGCGGTTCTTCAGGAGTGCTACCGAGCGCGCTCGGCTCCAGGCTCCATCGTAGCATGTCGCCCCCAACGGAGACGGTGAGGGCTTTTGAGGGTGAGAGCATCACCAGGCCCGCCGGTGAGAACAGTCCAAATTTTCGGGTGGGGAAGGGGAGTGTGTTCCAGGTGGTTCCGCCGTCCGTCGTGTGAAGCGTCGAATCGTTGTCGGTGCCGTAAAGCCCGACCATCATGCCGTTGAGCGGGTCGGAAAATGAGAGGAAGCGCGCTCCGAAACGCATGGATGGGAATATTTCGTAGTTCCGAGCCATCCAGCTTGCCCCGTTGTCGTCAGATTGTACGAAAGCCGTGTTCGCCCAATCGTTTTCGCCATGCGGCGGCGTTCTGAATCCGGTACACCACAGAGAGCCTCCGGCTTTGGAGAAGCGTATCAAGCCGTCCCATTGGTCGGCGCCGCGCACGAACGGCGTATCCATCTTCACCGGGCCATTTGCCGGAAGACGCCAGATCGTGTTGGCCTGATCGGCGACGATTGTCGAACCATCATCGGCCCTGAAAACGCCGGAAGGCGCAACGCTACGCCCACCGGAACCCCAAAGCGTATCGACCCTCCAGTTGTCGCCGCCGTCATCGGTTCGGAGCACGTAGTGTGTCCCTGCAATGATCGCGCCGTGTCGTTCGTCCGCAAAATGCACACCAACAAACCAGCGCGCTACGGCCTGCGGAGCGCCTGAAATGCCAAGGCGAATTTGACGCGTCGTCCAATTGAGCCCCCCATCGGTGGAACGCGCGATAGTGCCGCTGTCGCCGACTGCCACAATCATGTTGGACGTGGGGCTGGCGATGGATCTGAATTTCGGAAATTCCACAAAGGCGTGCGTTGGACGGCCGATTTGTGAAGGCGTGATAGTGGTCCATGAGTCCCCTCCGTTGGTCGATCGTTCGATTACTGATGCAGCGGTGTCGGCTATCCCATCATCAAAGCGCGAGATCAAAACGAGTCCATCCTTGTTGCCTGCTAGCGCCATATATCGTTGCCAAAGGCCATCTTCTGCTCCGGTTGAATGTCGAATGGGGGCCCATGTATCAGGCGTCTGTGCCCGAGCGATGGAAGCCGCGATCAGCGCGACAAACACGGTTGAAAATGCACATTGAATCGACATGATGTTCGTGTTGTTGATGTTCAGAGGAAGAGCATTGAAAGATAAACCCGACTGCTCGGAGTAGCGCCTCTAATCCTACGCGGGACAGACCGCAATGCAGCCATTTGAGCGCACGTCGACATCGATACTCGGACATGGTGCCGCAGGTCCCTGGTTCAACAACGTGTGGCGAACCTTGTTGCTGCCTGCCTCTCGGCAGCATGTATACTCTGCCCAGCACAATGACGGCTGTAAGCACGGGACGCCCACCTTTGTTGAATTCATGCTTTGGAACCTAAAGCATCCGGCGGTGAATACCCGCCAGAACGATATGGATTTTGGACACTGCGGGATTTCTTCGTTCCATGCGTTTGGCGTCTGCCCCATTATTCCATCTATTATTGAATCGAGTAACTGTTTCGCGGTGAGGGCCGTGGTTAGGCAGTCTTCGCTCAAAAATGTTACTGAATCGACATACATGTCCTTCCAAATGCCACACGCCAGTCGAGAGCAATAGCCAATCTTGAGCCAACAGATGTTACCGTTTGCGAGTGTTATTGAAAAGATGATCGGCGCCTGCCGAATGAACGGATCGTTCGGGCAGTCCGGCGGAGCCGGGCAGGGCTGTGCGTTCGCGAATGTCGCTCCGGTCACAGCCGAGATAAAGATCACAAGAACGATGTGAACGAAATTCTTCCTCTTCATGATAGTTTCTCCGAATTGTAATGAAGGCAATTGATGGGCCGCCGGCTGCACCTGGACATGCGGACGGACGGATTCGAATGGTGTGGTTCTGCGATAATGCGAGACGGCGTGATATAAATGCCCCCAACGACGTCGTAGGTGATGCGTGGTGTGAACTCGGCCGTTGAGTTGGGAGTACTTGGAGAGAGGGCTGGTGAGAGAGCACTGAGGTGGACGCGATGGTCAGGTGCGAATGGGTCCTGTTTGTCGCTGCTGCTCGACCGCGCCGCACGTCGGGCGCCGGCTGCTCATGAGCCGATGCCGTCGGATCGATCCCGGCCATGGGCGTTCCGGTCCCGGGCACAGTGATTACATCTGAGTGCAAGAACTGACCGATTTTCAACGACACGCCGCACCGTGGTGCGCGCGCCGAGGATGGTTCAGGAATATTGGGGAGATATTGACGCCGGAGTGATCGGCTTGCCCCGAGGCAGACACAGGGTAAACAGGCGCGCAGGGAGGACTTTCGTGTGACCGTGTATACCGAAAGTATCCGCGATCCCACGAACTTATGGTGTGTGCCGGCACAGTTGCCATCGCATGAAAGTGTGATTCTCGATGAGGTGACCCGAATGAAATGACCCCAATGACGCCCTGAAGATTGCGGCGTCCGCGGCCGTGCGATCGGGGCGGTTGCCTCGATGCATACAAGGTGCGCGGCCGGCTTGTGGGCGTGAGCGGACATTCTCCGAGTCTCCCTGAATCCGAGTACGCGATCCCCATCTTCTCGGTGGTCGATCCGAAAAAAGCGCAATTCCGGAGCGGAAACGGCGCATTCGTCTCAACCGAGGACGGGGTCACCGGTGTTGTTGGTGGAGAGAGCCGATAGTGAGGCCTGTTGTTGTGGGGGATAGTACCGAGACCGCACACGAGCCGGGGCCGCGACTCCCCTCCGCTCGCTGTGAGACCATCGGCATTGGGTGGG
>CAZJYH010000457.1:0-4446 GCA_964549365.1 uncultured Alphaproteobacteria bacterium | reverse complement strand
GGTTCCTGAAACAGCTCCTCGCAACGCGCAAGCTCGGTCTGCGGCCCTTCAGCGAGTGAGATGCACTCCTCGGCTCCGCCGCCTGATCGGCTCCGCTCCCTACCGATCCGCGATTCCACCGATCCGCCGCACATACGCTCCCTCACGCAGGCTTCGCTCCGTCCGGCAACGCCGGAGCCACATGGGTCATCATCCGTACACCTCAGGCGGAGCATCGGCAGGGCATCGCTCGCTCGGGACATCACAGTGAGATCGTTCGCGCATGAAAATCCGATCTGATGCGCAACATCGATGCGGGTTCCGCCGAACACCACGTCTGCCGAACCGTCATCGTCAGGAATTCAACCATCAGGAGACCGGCCATGGTGCCCGAACGAACACCACAGGAAGTTTTCGGCGAGCGTGCCGCGATGTACACCACAAGCGACGTGCATCGCGATCCCGACGTGCTCGCTCGACTGGTGCGAATGGCCGATGCCGACCCGAACCGGCGCGTCCTCGACATCGGAACCGGGACCGGACACACGGCGCTCGCGCTGGCCCCGCATGTACGGGAGGTGATCGCCGTGGACCTCACACCGGAGATGCTGGCCGAGGCGGAAGCTCTCCGCGCCGCCCGCAACGTCGGGAACGTCCGCTTCGAGCTGGCGGATGCGCACGCGCTCCCCTTCCCTGACGTAGCGTTCGACGTCGTCGTCTGCCGCCGCGCCGCTCACCACTTCACGGACATCCACCTCGCCGTCTCGGAGATGCGTCGTGTGCTGGCACCCGACGGCAGGCTGGTGATCGATGACCGGAGCGTCCCGGAGGACGACGAGGCGGACGCGTGCATGAACCAGTTGGATGTTTATCACGATCGTTCCCACGTACGACAGTATCGCCCCAGCGAGTGGCAGGCGATGCTCACCGACGCAGGCTTCACCGTGCGCGACGTGGCGCCGTATCACCTTCACCGCCCTGTCGGCTCACTCACCGACCGGGTTGCGACGGAGGACGTTGCGCTGATCCATCAGACGCTGAGCGGATTGAGCCAGCGGCTCCGCGCCCTGATGAACGTGACGGACATCGACGGCGTTCTTCATCTGAACCATTGGTATGTCATGATCGCCGCCGACGCGGCCTAGCAGCACACATGCACGGCGGAGCATCGCATGGCAAGCGGCAGCGAACGCCTCTGCCGCACGGATCTCCCCATTACGATCAAGATCGAAGAAATACCCCATCGCAACGCGAAAACCACCCGATTTCTCGAAAACTCAGATTCGCCGAGCGCGTGAATCCTTGCAACCGCTCCCACGTAGCGACGGCATCGGCACATCGTGCAATGTCATGATGCTGCGTTCCGGAACATTCAAAGGAGGCCCGCGTCAAACACCCGGCCACGTTCATGCACTGATCGAAGCGTGGTGAGATCCGCAAAATGGAGTCGTACACGGCTGTGTAACAATGTTGAGGGATGGTGTGTATGTAAGTGATTCCTCGCGATACCTCGGCCGATTGCACGTCTCGTCAGCACACCGCGGAATTCACTCGGCATAATTGTCGGATCGCGATCGTTGCGCTCATCCTATCAGCGAGACACAGCAATGATCATCCGAGATTTCCCGGACTTCGGTCTTTCGTGGCACAATCCTGACGCCCCTTGCCGAACATACGGCTTCCCCAACGCCTTCATTCTGATCAAGGGCAACGAGCTCTATTACCCGGAGCACGCAGGACCACTTTCCATCCTGTGCAATTTCAACGGCACGGGCGAGTACATCCTGCGCAAGCAACGCTTTCTGGTGGACGACTCGTCGTACCTGATCTTGAACGAAGGTCAGCGCTTCGCGAATTCCGTTCGATCGGACACGGCGGTGGAATCGTTCCACATCTGGTTCGACTCGGATTTCGCTGCGCGCGTTCTGCGCGACATCGTGACGCCCAGCGACAAGCTGCTCGACGATCCCGATTATCCAACGCAGCAGCCTGTGCGGTTCTTCGAACGAACATACCCGCACGACTCGATTCTGACGCCGCGCCTGATGGACGTGCGCGAGCGAATTTCCGAGGACATTGTCGACGAGAGTTGGGAAAACGAACAGTTCCATCTCCTGCTCGAGCAAATTCTGGAGGTACATCGCAACGTGGCACAGGAAATCGGAAATATTCCCGGCGTACGCCAATCCACGAGAGTCGAGATTTATCGTCGCCTGCACGAGGCGCGAGACTTCATCGACGCCAACATCGGCGAGAAGCTCTCGCTCGAACGCATGGCCGGCGTCGCGTTCATGTCCAGCCATCATTTTTTGCGCCTGTTCCGCCACGTGTTCGGCATTACGCCTCATCAATATCTCACGCAGCGCCGACTGGAGCGCGCCTGCAAATTGCTCGCGGAAACCTCGCTGACGGTTGCGGAGATCTGCAAGCAGGTGGGATTCATCAGTCACGGGTCGTTCAGCTGGATGTTCAGGCGCAGGCTCGGAAATTCTCCGGAAGGGTATCGCCAGACCGTCCTCCGAGGAGAGGAATAGAATTTCGAACGAATGTTCCCCATCGGGCGACCACGCCGATTGTCAACAACTGAGAAGCAACTTTCAGGGAACACACGAGTATCTCCATCCGACTAAAGCAAGGGCGGCACGCTTCGTAATGTGCACGCCGTTTGTTCACACAGGTTGATGGAGGTTCGCGATGACAGATCATATTCGTGGTGCTCGGCAGTGGCGATGGGCGGTTCACATTTTCACGTCGGCCGTTGCGGCAATATTCGTTGCGGCATTTGCTCCCGGTTTGCGGGCGCAATGGATCTCGGTGCAACCGAGCGGTTTCGACGTGGCGCTCTACGGCATCGATTTCCCGACACAAAACACGGGATATGCCGTGGGGTGGGGTGTCGACGGCAGCGTCGTTCTCAAGACGACCGACGGCGGCGGCACGTGGAATATTCAGGAACAACCCGGCGCCCTGCTGTTTTCGGCGCATTTTTCATCGCCGGATACGGGAATGGTGGCGGGATATCTGGGCTCCTGCAACTGCGGGATGATCGCACGAACCGAGGATGGAGGCGCAACCTGGAGCACCGGCGTCGCCGACGGCTCCACAGGGTTTTACAGCCTTTCATTCACCGGCACGGACACCGGCTTTGTCTGCGGCTACGACGGCTTCATCATGAAGACAACCGATCGCGGCGTGAACTGGCGCAAGGTGAAGACCGGAACAAGCGACGTCTTTCGTCGAATCTTCATGGCCGATGCGCGCGTGGGGTTCGCGACGGCCGGCCTGGGAAGAACGTTCAATCAGCCAGGTCAGCTCTACAAGACCACCGACGACGGTGAGCATTGGAAACGCATACAGGAATTCAGCGGCAGCATGGTGCTCGGCGATATCTGGTTCACGAGCCCCGACGTTGGATATTTCGTGGGGCATGACGGGAGAGAGGCGATCTACAAGACGGTCAACGGTGGGGCCACGTGGGACAGCGTCTATCACGGCGGTACCGATGACGTGTTGCAGGGCGTGATCTTCGCAAGCCCGACCACCGGATACGCGGTGGGCACGAACAGCCGCATCCTCCGTACCACC
This sequence comes from uncultured Alphaproteobacteria bacterium, assembly GCA_964549365.1. GTDB lineage: Bacteria > Bacteroidota > Ignavibacteria > OLB7 > OLB7 > JAFDZV01. Next base: position 882 of record CAZJYH010000457.1, on the reverse strand, counting down.
GACGCGGGCGCAACCTGGCACGTCGAGGCGATTCCGACAAGCACCGAACCGTTGGTGGGCCTGGGCTCTGCAGGAGACAAGGTGTTCGCGACGGGCCTGGGTGGTACGATCGTTCGCCGCGCTTCCGCGCTCGGTGTGACCGCGCCGGCCTCCGCGCTCGACGGTACCGGCATCCGGATCGCACCGAACCCGCTCGCAACCGCGGCCACAGTGACCGTTCCGGGCTCGACTCCGGGCGATGCGTTCACGTTCGAGATCGTCGACCTCGGCGGCAAGGTCGTACGCCGCGTCGAGGGGCGGCTGTCGGGATCGCAATTCACGCTGGAGCGCGACGGCCTTGCCGGCGGAACATATGTATACCGCCTCCGGACGTCGGGGGACGCGACGCACACCGGGCGCATAGTGGTTCGGTAGACAACAAATTGCCCATCATCTCCATGGATGAGCAGCGGCAGTGTGCGGTGCGGGCAGGCACCAATCACTGCCGCCGTTTTTTCGAAGCCCGGGAATATCCATCGCGTCGATCGCGCCCGGAATGTAAATTCACGTTCCTGCCGAAAGGGCGCTGCGAACGCGCCTCCGCAGGGGCAGCCCTTCCACATAGAAACACTGATGAGCATGACAACCATCGACGATCAAATCGCGGCCCTCGAGGCGGAGATATCCGAGAAGATGGCGAAGTTGACGGCGTTGAAGCGCGAATACGGCTCGGACGTCGAGGACCACGTACTGCTCGACGCGGAAGGATCCGAGCGACACCTGTCGGAGCTGTTCGGCACCGGATCGGACCTGATCGTCGTGCACAACATGGGGAAGCGTTGCTCTTACTGCACGCTCTGGGCCGACGGGTTCAGCAGCGTCGCCCAGCACGTCCAGGATCGG
>CAZJYH010000456.1:0-4476 GCA_964549365.1 uncultured Alphaproteobacteria bacterium | reverse complement strand
CGCCCCCGCCGGCATCATACGAGAGAACGGCATTCTCCCTCAACCCTGATCAGGCACATGACGCGCCCGCTGATCCATCGGTCGGTATTGATTCTTCTCCTGTTGCCATGGCTCTCCGTGGTCGCCGGGACGAAGACCGATGGCCCGGACGATCCGCGCATCGTTCCCCAGCCCATTGATTTTCCCTGCACGTCCGCCGGCGACTCCAGCTTTCAGATCTTCACGATCGTGAACCCGGGGAAGGATCCCCGCATCGTCGAGGATTATCGCACCGAACTGCTCCCTCCCGTCTTTCGGTTGACGCGCCGGAGAATCAACGACACCATCCTCCCCGGCAAGTCGATCACCGACACGATATGGTTTGCTCCGAAGGACTCCGGCCTCTACAAGGGCGGGTTTGAAGTGCACTTCCTTCGCGGCGGCAGCGTCTACGGCGACGTGCGAGGCAGGGCCCTGCAAAAGGCGGAGCTCATCGTCAACCGCGGCATCGACTCGCTCGTCTTCGCGACGACGCAGCAGATCGGGCCGGTGGAGCGGTGCATCAGGATCGTCAACCCCTCGTGCAAGCTGCTCTTCATCGATAGAATCACGATCCCGCCGGCGGCCCCGTTCCATCTGAATCCGTCGCTCACCTTCCCGCTATCGGTGGCACCCGATTCCTATGTCGACATCTGCGTCGCGTTCCGGCCGGCTGGCCCGGGCGAAGCCAGCGACTCGATGCGGATAACGTTCAACTGCCGACAGACGGCGATACTGCTGCGTGGACGTTCGCGCCCCGGACCGGCGCCGGCTCTGGTGGTATTCCCGACCAAACTGCAGTTTCCCGCGACCTATCTCGGCGACACCAGCACCCGCGTGATCCTGCTGCGCAACGACGGCGCGGCCCCGCTGGCCATCCGTTCCTGGGCGTACACCGGTGCGAACGCCGACCAGTTCTCGCTCGATTCCGCCCGATTCCCGATCACGTTGCGCCCCAACGGCGCCGACTCCGCGCGGCTCACGCTGCGGTTCAATCCGTCGAGCCTGAACGCGCAGAAGGCCGACCTCCATTTCAAGGTCGATGCCGCCGACCCGGAAGACGCGGCGCTCGTGGCCGTCGGCGGCACCGGGATTCAGCCGAATGTCCGCGTCGAGCCGGCGATGATCGACATGGGCGACGTCCCCGTCAACGATGCGCGCTCGCTCGCGGACACGATCGTGCTGCGGAACTTCAGCGCGAAGACCGTCACGTATGCGCCGCTCACGCTCGACGGCGCCAACGCCGACGCATTCAGGCTGAGCGGACCGCTTGCTTCGACAACCATCCCTCCCAACGGATCGGTGCGATACGGCGTCACCTTCTCGCCGCACGCCGCGCGCACGTTCGGCGCGCGCGTCGTTGTGCAGTTCACCGGCGGGCCGACATCGTATGTGCCGCTCGTCGGCAGGGGGACGCTTCCGGCAAAGGGCTCGGTCAGGATCGAACCGGATTCGCTCTTCTTTGCCTGCACGGCCGTCGGCGACACCGCGCGGCCGCAATTCATCTACGTCGAGAATCAATCGCTTCAGGATATCGAGGTGGTCGCCGCTCGGCTCGCTCCGCGCTTCGCACCGTTCCTGACGCCTCCCCCGCAGTTCCGGCGCCTGGTTCCGCCCGGCGTGCGCGACAGCTTCGAGGTTCGCTTCGCTCCGGTGACGCCCACGGCAACCGACGCCGGCGTGGAGTTCGAAGTGCGCGGCGGTGCCCGCGTGACGGTCGGCCTGCGGGGCGAGGGGACCGCGCGTGCCGAGGCGGACCCGGACCGCACGGACGTTCATTTCCCGGACATGTACGCCGGCTCCGTCGGCCGCGACACGATCGCCATTGCGAATCTGTCCGATTGCAAGACGTTGTCCATTTCGGACATCAGCATCTCCGACACCAACTTTCGACCGACCGGGCCGCTGACCACTCCGCTGGATCTCGAGGGCTCCGAACGTTTCATGCTCCCGATCGAGTTCATCGGAAGCTCGCTCGGCGACTACGCCGGCACGCTTCGTCTGACCACACCCGCCGGCGTGAAGACCGTGAACCTGACCGGGCGCGTGCTTGAATCGCTGCCGCGCGCCGTACCGGACTCGGTCTACTTCGGCGAGGCGACCGCCGGGGTTGCCGACCGATGGGATACCGTGAAGGTGTTCAACATGGGGAACGTTGCCGACACGATCATCACCGACTGGGTGATCGATGGAGCATCGTCCGACGCCTTCGAAGCCCTGATGCCGTCGCTCCCCGCCGCGATCGCCCCGAACGGCGGCGACACCGTCCGCATCCCCGTACGCTACCGGCCGAAGCAGGCGGGCACCCATCTGGCATACCTGCGGATGGGCATCGGCCGCGCTCCGCGCAGCGTGCGCCTGGTGATAGCTCTCGCGGGCACCGGCGTCGATGGCGCCGCGCCCCGCTCCGCCGTCATCGATGCCGGTGCGCTGGCGCTCGGCGACAGCATCCTGCTGACCGACACGCTGGTGTTCGAGAATCCGACCGCCGCGCCGATCACGATCACCGCACCGCTTGTGCCGACCGGCAGCGAAGCGGCGAGCTTCTCGATCGTCGGCGCCGCGATGACCATTCCGGCCCGCGGATCGCTCGCGTTCAGCGTGCAATTCAAACCGGTCGCCGTCGGCACCGCCACCGCAACCGTCGACGCCGCGTTCTCCGACGGCTCGCACGCACGTGTGGATTTCATCGGCAAGGGAATCCCCCGAGCGGCACGCCGGCTGGTGCTCGACACGTTGACACGCAATGTGAACGAACAGTTCGTAATGAACGTAAACGCGGTGCCTCCGTTCGAGCCCGGCGACGGCGTGACGAGCGTGAAGCTGATGCTCCGGTACGATCGGCAGGCGCTGTACCTCCGCGCACTGCAGCCGATACCCGGCGCCGGCGACGACGTGCAGTATCTCGATTCCGGACGCGTGGCGATCGTGCGAACGTACGCCGCGCCGGTAACCACCCAAGAGCTGTTCAGTCTGGAAATGCAGGGTCTGGTGACGGGAAAACCGATCAACGACGTCGAGGTGCTGAGCGCTGAGGTGAACGGCCTCGGCACGATCGGGGCTTCGACGAGAGGGGTGGTCTATTTGCTCGGATGCGACATCGCGCACCCGGTCGGGTTCAGCAAACCGATAACCGTGCACGCGTTGTACCCGACGCCGGCGGGCGAGTCCGCCACGCTGCGCTACTTCGCGGCCGAGGGGGCGAAGCCCACCGTTCGACTGGTGGACGCGGCCGGCGCCGTCGTGCGCGAGTATGCACTTCCGACGGGCACCGGCCACGAGACACAGGCGACGTTGAATTTCTCCGACGTGAACTCCGGCGCATACTTCCTGCAACTCGGCACGCAGACCGTGACCAGCACCGTGCAGATCCTGATCGCGCGATGAGCTGTTGGTTATCGACAGTCCAGTGGATCGGGTAACGAAGCAGACCAAAAGCATGGATCCCCGATCAAGTCGGGCATGACATGCCGGATGGTTGTCAACCAATCGAGTTATGTGTCAGTGGTCGAGGGCGCCGCTCAATTCGCCCGCGCGTTCCCGGCTTACGCCTCCGGAAGCAGCATCTTCTCGATCTCCTCGATGTGCCCGATCTCCTCGGCGATCATCGACTCCAGGAACATCCGCATCGTGATCTGATCTTCATGCAGGCGGCCGAGCAGCCCGGTGTATTGCGCGAACACTTCCTTCTCGAGGCGGAGCGTCGCGGCGAGCATATCGTTCAGGCTGGCGAAGCGCGGCGGGAACTTGTCCGCCGACGCCGCGGTGACCGGCGTGCCGCCCAGCGCCATGATCTTGTCCCCCACCAACGTCGCATGCGTCATCCCCTCGTTCGACTGCGAGCGCAACCATCCAACGATCGGGATGCGCGCGTGGCCGTGGATGAAGAACGAATAGTGGAGATACATCATCGCGCCGGCCAGCTCGTTGGCCAGAATGGCGTTCAACTCTTCGCAGATCTGTTCGTTGGTCATTGTTGTTCCCTGAATTGATTTCTGATGCGGCGAAGCGCCCCTAGACCTCGCACGTTCGGCTTCTGTCCTCTCGTCCGCACCCCCTCAATCTGCCGCTTCTTTTTCTTCTTTCCTCGATCTTCTTTCACGTACGGTTCGTCCGTTCCTCGGGATGGGTGCGACATGTCGCCTCAGGGCTCACGCCCGATTGGCGAGGGTCGGAACAGGCTGTTGAATTACTCCCCGTGTCGTCACGAGCATCGAAAAGACCCGGGTCTCTGCGAGCCCCCACGCTTCGCTCCCCGATTTCATCGGGATCTGCGACGGGGCAGGCTCCGCGAAGCAGTCTCACCGGCTTGCACTGCAAACCCGGCGAGATCGCCACGTCGTCGCTTCGCTCCTCCTCGCGAAGACCCTGGTTGTTCCTTGCCAAGGAACAGCGCACGTATACGCCATTTGTCTGCTAAGGAACATCGAAAGGACCTGGGTCGTTGCGAGCGACCGC
>CAZJYH010000455.1:0-4488 GCA_964549365.1 uncultured Alphaproteobacteria bacterium | reverse complement strand
AGCGGGTCCGGGGCGTATCCGAAGATGCGCTCGTCGGGCGTCGCCGCCAGTTTGGGAAGGGTCGTCCCGTCGCCGACGGGATCGGCGGAGGCCTTGGCGCTGACCATGCACCGCCAGCACCGGCGTGCGCGTTCGTCGAAGCTCCGCTCCGTCTTGTCGAGTGCGGGAATCGTCAGTCCGGCCTCGTCGAAGGACTTGAAGATCTCCGGCCTGTTCGCCGGGATGACGAAATCGCGCATGTCCATCGAGATCGGACCGTTCGACGCCGGGAAGATTGCCCGCTTTCCGAGCGTCACCGGATAGAGCATGATCTTGCTCCCCGACCAATCGTACCTGGTTCCCATCGTAATGTTCCCCGTTCGTAAGGTGTGAATCCCGGCGCGCCGCCGGGCGCGGCCGTTGAGAGATTGCAAAGATGTGGGGTGTTCGCGCAACGTGATGTGCGTACAAAGTACGTAGTTGCCGTACGTATGTGCCGCGTACTATTGCGTGCGGTACATGATATCGATGTCGTACCGCCACCGCCGTCGGGCTGTCGGTCGGCGGCGGTTCCCGTTCCGGACCGCCCGTGCGGCCGATCTATTCATCAATGCAATACGCCACGTGCGATGAGCACAATCGATCCAGCCATTCTTCGCGTCTTCAGCGAACTGCGGGAGGGGAACGTCGACGCCGCGTTGGAGATATGTCGTGCCGCGATGCGCACGCTCAGCGACGGACCTCTGCGCGACAGCGTACGGTTGCACCTGGGATTCTGTTGTCTGTGGAAGCTGCGGGCGAACATGGCGGCCGGCATGCGGGATCTCGAAATCGTCGTGCTCTGCGGCGATGCGATCGACGCGCTGACGACGGCCTACGAAGCCGGCGTCGAGACCGCGCCGGCGAACGCCGTCGAAGCGGCGTTGCTGCTGGGTGATCTTTGTCTGCTCATGCGCGATCACGTGCGCCACGACACGCCCCCGGCGGCGGCATCCGAGCAGATCCCGGGCGCACTCCCCGCGGCGCGTCCGGCGGATCTGGTGCGCGACCTGCGCTCCTGGTGCGATGACCGGATCGGTGACGAGACGCCGCAACGCGATCGTTTGCGCGGACGCGAGGAAACGCGCGATTCGCTCGTGACCGCCTATCGCTGCGCACGCATGTTGTATCTGCTGGCTCATCGGCGCGCCGCCTCCCTGTGGGAAGCGGAGACGACGAGGCGGGGCACGGGGGGGCGAACGTCCGCGCGGCGGCACGCCGATCTGCCGCACGGCGGAGGTTCGGCCGCAGGATGGCTCTGGTGCACCAGCATGATCCTCGCGGAGTATGTTACCGACTTCGGCGGGGCGGAGGCCTCCGCCGACTCCGATCTCCATTTGCAGGAAGCCTTGCAGCACGCTTCGGCGGTCCGTGCCGGAGCGCTCGGGCAGGGGTTGTGGGCGCTCGGCCATACCGCGCTCTCCTTCGACGCCGAGGGATGCGTGCTGCTGGCGCTCGGCCGTTTGCAGGCGGCGCGCAACCGGCCGGACGAGGCGCTGCAGAAGTTCGTCGAGGCATACGAGCGGTTCAGCGCCGCTCACGACAACGACGGACGGATCGCCGCCCTCGCCGCGCGCGCAGAGGTCTATGTACGGCTGCTGGAGCCCGCCCTGGGCGATGAACGCGAGCGGCGGCTGGCGGAGGCGAGCGTGCAGGCCGATGCGCTGTGCGCGCTTCTGGAGGGCATCCCGCCGGCGTCCGGTTCCCTCCCCGACGTTGTGCCCGCCACGTTGTTCGCCCGCTCGATCGATCGAGCGCGCCACGGCGTTTCGCTCTTCATGGCGCTCGGCCGGATCGAGGAGCTGCGGGGCCGCTCGGAGATGGCGCAACGGTGGTACCTCGATGCGTACGACTGCCTGAGTCTGAGCGCCGATCCTCGCGAGTTCGTGGCGGTGTTGCTGCGCATCGGGACGGTGTATCGGCGGATGGAGCTGACGCACGATGCCGAGGATGCGCTGCGCAACGGGCTGGCGATCGCGCACGATCTACGATATCGCCGGTATGAATGGGAGTTCCACGACGCGCTCAGCGATCTGTACGAGGCGCGCCGGAACTTCCCGGAGGCACTGAACCATGCACGTCGCGCCAACGTCATTCGCGCGCAGTTCCACCAGGAGCAGCTGATGGAATCGATCGCGCGTCGGCAGGTGGCGCTGGAGTTGGACCGCGCCGAACAGATGCGCCGTCGTGCCGACGAACACGCTCGCAGGATGGAGGAGCGCGAGGATCAGGCGCAACGCGAGAAGCAGCAGCTCGCCGCGCAGCTCGGCCAGCGGGCGGTCCTGATCGAGGGGATCGAGCAGGCCGTGCTTCGCGTGCTGCGCGCGAACAACGCCTCGCGCGAGGTTCTCACCGCCGTGTCGCAGGCCGTGACGGCCTTCAACAGCGGGGATTCCGGATGGCGGCAATTCGATCGGCAGATCGAGGTCCAGCACCCGGACTTCGCCGCGGAGCTCAACGAGCGCGCGCCCGGCCTGACGAAAACCGAGCGTCGTATCTGCGCATTGATGCGTGCGGGCCGCTCGGCCGACGAGATTGTCGAGACGCTCAAGGGACGAGCTCCGGAGACCGAGATCGAACGTGCATCGTGGAAGAACAATCTGGCGCGCCACCGATTCAACATCCTTGACAAACTGCGGGGGAACGACACCCGATCTGTCGGCGCGCCGTCGAGGAAGCGGGCGTCGCGGTCGGGCGCGCACTCCGAGGCATCGGGCGATGGGAAGGAGCGCAGACAGCAGGGGATGCGCCTGGATGCCTTGTTGCAGTTCATGGGGAGCGAACCGGGGGATGCGGCCATGTTCGCGAAGCTCCGCGAGCGGTGCCCGGAGATTCCCTCGGCCGATCTGATGCTCTGCCGACAGATGGCGCGCGGCTTCTCCGATGAACAGATCGCCGAGTTCCACGGCACCAGCACACGAGCGCTGCGGGCGTGGTGCCGCCGCGTGGAGCTGAGCCTCGGCTTGAATGCGGAGATCGAGTTGCGCGAAGCCCTGAAGACGATCCAGTGATTGTTCGCACAACATCCGCCGTTTCCGGCTCGCGTCACGGTCGTCCGATGCCGCTTGGCGCCACGTCCGGCCGCCGTCGATCGGTGCCGATCTGCGACTCTTCGAAGCGTACGTTGTTGGTACGTAGATGCCCACGCCGGCGCGCGCGCGATGTTGTGGTGTATGCGTGCGGCGAGTTCGAGCGCCCGGCGGGTCCACGGGGTGTTCCTTCGGCATGCACGGCCAATCCAACATACACGGAGAAGAAGATCATGGAAGCGAACCCACCATTTCCGGACGCCATACGGAGAATCGACCGCGAGCTGCGTTTGTGCGTTGTCGCCGGGCGCGGTCTGCCGCTGGCCGAAACACGCTCCGCGGTTGCGATCAGCGACGTCTGCACCGCGTACCGCCGTGTGCGCTCCGACATCGATGCCTGCTATCCGTGGCTGCATGCGCACGCCCGGGATTTCGTGCTGCTGCTGCAGTTGCTGGTGCAGATCGCCGACGCCGCGTGTCGCGTGCCGGGATCGCAGGGCCGATCGTGACGCTTGCTTCCGACCGAATACAACGGTGCCGCGAAGGGAGCGATCCCTTCGCGGCACTCGAAACTCGACGCGCTCGACAAGTCGGATCATCCGCGAGCGTCGGTCCGTCCCGTCGTTACGGACGGCACGGCAGCGGGCCTCCCGAGGGGTACACCCACACCTGGCACGTCGCCTGGTTGAAGTAGACGTCGACGCAGCAGCCGGCCGGGCCGACGGTCACGTTCGGCACCCACACGGGGGGCGGTGCCAGCGGATTGGCGATGAACGGGTAGAAGATCCCACCCATGCTGACGACGCCGGTCATGATCACGCCCGGAGGCGTGGCGAACATGGGGCAGCCGGCCGGCGGCGGTGCCGGGAACGGCGGGAAGGGAGGACGCGGGGGGATCGGGCCCGGATTGGCGACCACGTTGAAGCACCAGACGACGCCGGCGCCGTCGCGAAGGCAGAGGTTGATCGGGCACGGCGCGTAGTTGCAGACCGTGATGTTCGCGCACGGCTGTGCGGTCGCGTTGCTCGGCGCAAGAACGGCGCCCAGCATCACGACCACCGCGATCGCCAGTGCGGCGAAGAGGGGTTGAGTGCGTACTCTCATGTGGAGCTTTGGGTTGTTGGTATGAATGATTGTTGTCGACGGGGGAATCCTTGTGCATCCCGATGCGATGCGAGGTGCATCATCGCCCGGAACCGTGTTGGAGCGGATCGCGTCGAAGCAACGGAGCCCATCTGAACCTGCATTGCACAAGAGGGATGGCGGTGGTGAAAATGGACATGCGGCGGCGATGCGCGGGAGATTGATCCGTCGGACGATGCCGCGCACCGGAGCGTGCCGCGCAACAAACACGCGCCCGAACCTCCTGAGCGGTTCGGGCGCGTGTGGTGTAGCCGCAGTCGGATGGTTGATCAGTGCACGACGAAACTCCGCGCGATGC
>CAZJYH010000454.1:2251-4512 GCA_964549365.1 uncultured Alphaproteobacteria bacterium | reverse complement strand
CGATATGTGGCCGTGTGCAGCGAGGTCATCGTCGACACGAACCGGTTCAGGATATCCGCGAACGGCTGGTCGATGTCGAACAGCTGCCCGCCCGTTCCATCGGCGATCAATTTGTATCCGAGGATCGCCGGCGGCGCGATACAGAACGCGCGCACGTCGAACCGGTTCAGCGTCGATGTGATGGTACTGGTGGTGAACATCGTGCGCCCGTACCCGTGCTCACCGTACTGGTGATAGGGGGCGTCGGTGACGAGCACCACGCAGCGGTTCGCGCTCTGGCGGAAGTTCATGCCGGTCGACGCCCGAAGCGCCTCCAGCGCGTTCTCCTTCACGTCGCCGCCGCCGCGCGCCTCGAGCCCTCCCACCCATGACTTGAACTCCTCGAGATTGTCGGTGAGCCAGTGACGTTCCGGAACGTTGTCGTCGAACGCGATCAGGCCCAGCCGGTAATCGATCCCCTTCGCCGCAAGCTTCGTGGTGAAGTCGTCGATGTTCTGCTTCACGCCGTCGATCTTGCTCCCCATGCTGCCGGTCTGATCGATCGCGAACACGAAATCGATCGGCACACGGTTGACGCTGGTGATCGTTGAAAGCGCGATGATGTTCTGCGACTTGCCGTTCTCTCGGATCACCAGATCCTCCTTCACCAGATCGGTGATCGGATTGTTCGCCGAGTCGAACACGTCGAACACCACGCTGATCAACGGGAAGCGCGTGATATCGATGTTGCGAACAGAGACGCGGAGATTGGTATCGCGAAGTGTGACGGAGGTGAAGCCGGAACGATTCTTCGAGGTGTCCGCAACGGGCTGCGCCTGTACGATCGAGAGCGAACAGGTCAGGCACGCTAACGACAGCGCGAAAAAGAGGAGGGATCGACGAAAGAGTGAGGCGGAAAGGCCGATCATACTGATTGGCGCCTGAACATCCGGCGTATTGCCCATCTGGTGGGCGAATGCTGCCGACAGGGGCGCGACTGTCGGCCGGCCAGGAGATTGTCGTCTCCAATGATGACAACCTCAACGCTCAAAACAGGACGGGTCTCTGAGCTGAGCCTGGAAAATAACGCATTACACGCCGGCTACAGACACAGAGACCCGTAACATTCTGATTTGTTTCAGTTCGGAGTGTTGTCACGCGGAAACGCGCGTCACTCCTTCCCGGTCAATTGCTCCCGATCGCGAAGCGGAGGATCGGGGAGATCATGAAGAACGAACGGTTCTCCCACGGTGCAGCCTGATCGCGCAGGATCGGCGTGGAATACTTCGCCTCCACGAACAACCAGTTCGGGATCACCGGGATATACCCGGCCAGCAGCAGGTTGCGATTGGCAAGCTGCGCCGACAAACCGAACGGGAAGCCGGACTGGTTCATGTACTCCACCTTGGCGTACAGCCAGTCCTGCACCTCGGTCGGATGGGTCAGGTTCTTGTAGATGACGCCCACCGGGTACTCCGTCGAATCCTTGCGATTGACGACCTGCTCGATCAGCGGACCGCTCGTTTTTCCCCTGTCGATCGCAATAACCGAGCGGGCCACCTCCTGATACGAACCGCCGATGCTCACGCGGAAGAAATGCTCGAAGTTGTTCAGCCAGGTCTCCCAGAAGATGCTCCCCTGCGCGACGGTGCGGAGGAAATAGGCGGCTCGAACCGTGTCGAACTTTTCGGCCGTCGTTGTCCCCCTGGCTTCACGCGTCGTCACGATGGAACCGTCGTTGACATTGGCACGCTCATCGACGAGCTTGCCGAACGGCACTTCGGCACGCACTGCGAAGCCGAGATCGTTGAGCTGCGGCAGGCGATACTCCACATGGGCCACCGCCTTTGCGCCGAGCGAGCCGTTGAGCTTGCGCGGCGAGATGGCGCCGCCGAGGAACTGGTCGGTGGGCGAGCCGAACTTCAGGCGGTAGGCCGCGCCGATGCGCACCATCAGGATGTCCGGCACGCCGAACGCGCGGAGTTCCGGATTGTCCAGCGGAATCACCGGGTAGCTGATCAGCGCCTTCCCCTGGCCGGATGACCAGAAGTGGTAGCCGATCTCGTCGTTGCCGATCCAGTGCTCGATGCGCGCGCCGGTGGCGCCCACCAGCACAACCTGGCGATATGCCGAGGCGGCGATGAACTGCTTCGAGATGCCCGGCTCCATGACGTAGCCGATGCGCACAGGGGGCGACGGCGTGAACGGACGCGCCGGCTCGATCACCGTGTGCGCGTAGTTGCGTTCGAGCAACTGATTGTAGATCCCTTCGCCAAGGCTGC